>JAHENO010000059.1 GCA_018609945.1 Haloarculaceae archaeon
AGACCGTCGAGCGCCTCCAGTGGCCGGTGCGGGACCGCCGGGCCGGCTACGAGCAGTCGCTGTCGGTACTGCGACAGATCGTCGAGGAGAGCGACGCCCACGCGAAAACGTCGCTGATGCTCGGCGTCGGCGAGTACGACCACGAAATCTACCAGACGCTCGCGGACCTCCGGAGTATCGGCGTGGACATCGTGACGCTTGGCCAGTACCTCCAGCCCTCCCGCTCGCACCTGGAGGTCTTCGAATACGTCCACCCCGAGACCTTCGAGACCTGGCGCCGGGTCGCCGAGGAGGAACTGGGCTTTCTGTACTGTGCCTCGGGCCCGATGGTCCGCTCGTCTTACAGGGCGGGCGAGCTGTTCGTCGAGGCGCTCGAACGGGAGGGCACGAGCCTCGAGGTCGCCCGGCGGCAGGCACGCGAGGCCGCCGATTAGGGGGCTGTCGATCCGGTTCCGGCCCGCCCTGCCGGGAGGGACGCCGGGAGGACAGACCGCGTAAACCATAAACCGCCCCCGGGTGACGTAGTGTAACATGGTAGCAGCCAGGTGGTTCGTCTGAGCACCCTCCAGCGCGACCCGGACGACATGGTGGGAATACTCGACGAAGACGGGCAGGTGCGCGAGGGTGCGACGGCGCCGGACCTCCCGGACGAGAAACTCGTCAGGATGTACCGCGACCTGAAGCTCGGCCGCCACTACGACAAGCGGGCAGTCAGCCTCCAGCGCCAGGGGCGGATGGGAACCTATCCCCCGATGTCCGGCCAGGAGGGCGCCCAAGTCGGGAGTGCCCACGCGCTCGACGAGGAGGACTGGGTGTTTCCCAGTTACCGCGAACACACCGTCGCCTACATCCGCGGGTGGCCCCTGGAGAAGATTCTCCTGTACTGGATGGGCAGCGAGGAGGGAAACGTCGCTCCCGAAGACGTCAACATGTTCACCGTCGCCGTCCCGATTGCGACACAGGTGCCCCACGCCACCGGTGCCGCCTGGGCGTCGAAACTCAAGGGCGAGGAGAAGGCCTTCCTCTGTTACTTCGGTGACGGTGCCACCTCCGAGGGTGACTTCCACGAGGGACTGAACTTCGCGGGCGTCTTCGACGTCCCGGCGGTCTTCTTCTGCAACAACAACCAGTGGGCCATCTCGGTCCCCCGGGAGCGCCAGAGCGCGAGCGCCACCCTCGCACAGAAGGCCCACGCCTACGGGTTCCGGGGCGTGCAGGTCGACGGGATGGACCCGCTCGCGGTCTACCAGGTCACGCGCGACGCCGTCGAGAAGGCAAAGACCGGCGAGGGGGACGACGAGGCGCTCGGCCACGCCACGCGGCCGACGCTGATCGAGGCCGTCCAGTACCGCTTTGGCGCCCACACCACGGCCGACGACCCCTCGGTCTACCGCGACGAGGAGGAGGTCGAACGCTGGAAGCGCAAGGACCCCATCCCGCGGATGGAGACGTTCCTCCGGGAGCGGGGGGTGCTCGACGACGAGCGCGTTGACGCGATCGAGACCGAAATCGAGGCCGAGGTCGCCGACGCGATCGACGCGGCCGAATCGACGGAACGACCCGACATCGAAGCCATGTTCGAGGACGTGTACGCGGACATGCCGGGACGGCTACAGGAACAGCGCGACTATCTGCAACGGTTACGAGCGAGACACGGTGACGAGGTGCTACTGGAATGAGCCAGCAGACCGCAGCGACACAGAGTTTGACACTGGTGCAGGCGGTCCGGGACGGCCTGTACTGCGAGATGGACCGCGACGACGACGTGATCGTGATGGGCGAGGACGTCGGCGAGAACGGCGGCGTCTTCCGTGCGACGCAGGGACTCATCGACGAGTTCGGCGACCAGCGGGTGATCGACACGCCGCTCGCCGAGGCGGGCATCGTCGGTACCGCAATCGGGATGGCCGCCTACGGACTCCGGCCGGTCACCGAGATCCAGTTCATGGGCTTCATCTACCCCGCCTTCGACCAGATCGTCAGCCACGCGGCCCGCCTGCGTACCCGGAGCCGGGGCCGCTTTTCCTGCCCACTGGTGGTCCGGGCACCCTACGGCGGGGGCATCCGCGCACCGGAACACCACTCCGAGTCGACGGAGGCCTTCTTCGTCCACCAGCCCGGCCTGAAGGTGGCCATTCCCTCGACTCCCCACGACACGAAGGGGCTGCTCGCCGCCGCGATCCGCGATCCGGACCCGGTCGTCTTCCTCGAACCGAAGCTCATCTACCGGGCGTTCCGCGAGGACGTTCCCGAAGACGAGTACACCGTCCCACTGGGCGAGGCCGCCATCCGCCGGGAGGGCAGTGACGTCTCCGTCTTCACCTGGGGTGCGATGACCCGACCGACCCTCGACGCGGCGGAGAACCTCGCCGGCGACGTCGACTGCGAGGTGGTGGACCTGCGGACCCTCTCGCCGCTGGACGAGGAGACCATCGTCGAGTCCTTCGAGAAGACGGGCCGGGCAGTCGTCGTTCACGAGGCCCCCAAGACCGGCGGGCTGGCCGGCGAGATCATCGCCACGATCCAGGAGGAGGTGCTGCTCTACCAGGAGGCACCGGTCGGGCGGGTGACGGGCTTCGACGTGCCCTTCCCGCTGTACGCGCTGGAGGACTACTACCTCCCGGAGGCGGCGCGCATCGAGGACGAGATCCGGGAGACAGTGGAGTTCTGAGATGTTCGAGTTCGAACTCCCGGACGTCGGCGAGGGCGTCGCCGAGGGCGAGATCGTCGCCTGGCACGTCGCGCCGGGCGACGTCGTGACCGAAGACCAGGTGCTCGCTGAGGTCGAAACCGACAAGGCCGTCGTCGACCTGCCATCGCCAAAGGCCGGGACAGTCCGCGAACTGCACGCCGCGGAGGGCGATATCGTCCCCGTGGGCGACGTGGTCATCACCATCGACGTCGAGGGGGAGGAACCCGACGATGTTGAGGCGGATGTCGAGGCGGATGTTGTCGGAGAAGGAGATAGCGACGAACCCGTCGAGGCGGCCGGAGAAGACACGGATACCGCAGGGGAAGACGACGAAACGAGTGCGACCACAGAGGGGCGGGTGTTCGCCCCGCCGAACGTCCGTCGGCTCGCCCGCGAACTGGATGTGGACCTCTTGGCCATCGACGGCTCGGGGCCGGGCGGACGCGTCACCGAAGGCGACGTGCGGGCCGCTGCTGAGGCGGATTCCGGCGCCACAGAGGACACCGGAGAGCCAGATGCTGCTGGAGTCGAGGTTGGCACCGACGCCGGGCAGCCGGAACCTGACACGGCCGGGACCGGGGACGTTCCCGGGACCTCCTCCGGGGCGGCCGACCGCGACCGCACGCTCGCGGCGCCGGCCACGCGGAAACTCGCCCGCGAGGAGGGCGTCGACATCGACGAAGTACCGACAGAGAAGACCCGCGACGGCGAGGCGTTCGTCGAACCCGAGGACGTCCGGGCCTACGTCGCGGCCCGCGAGGCGGCGCCGGCCGAGGCCGGGAAAGCCAGCCCCGGAGAGGCCGCGGCCGCCGGGGCCGGGGACGCGCAGACGGCCGAGGTCACGACAGAACCCTACCGCGGGATCAGACGGACGATCGGCCAGCAGATGGAGCAGTCGGCCTTCACCGCGCCCCACGCCTGTCACCACGACACCGCGGTCGTCGACAACCTCGTGGCGGCGCGTTCCGAGTTGAAACCCCGCGCCGAGGAGCGTGGCGTCCGTCTGACCTACGTGCCGTTCGTGATGAAGGCCATCGTCGCCGGTCTGAAAGAGTATCCCGTCCTGAACACGGAACTCGACGAGGAGAGCGAGGAGATCCTGTACAAACACTACTACAACGTCGGCCTCGCGGTGGCGACCGACGCGGGGTTGATGGTGCCCGTCGTGGAGGACGTCGACGGGAAGAGCGTCCTCGAACTGGCTGCGGAGGCAAACGACCTCGCGGAGCGGGCACGCAGCCGGGACCTCGCGCCGGCGGAGATGCAGGGGGGGACCTTCACCATCACCAACTTCGGGGCCATCGGCGGCGAGTACGCCACGCCGATCATCAACTATCCAGAGACGGCGATCCTCGGGCTGGGTGCGATCGAGGAGCGCGCCGTCGCCGACGACGGCGAGGTGTTCGCCGCCCACACCCTGCCGCTGTCGCTCTCGATCGACCACCGCGTCATCGACGGCGCCGAGGCCGCCGGGTTCGTCAACACCGTCATCGAGTACCTGGAGAATCCGACGCTTTTGCTGTTAGAGTAGTCCACACAGCGACACTACCTGCTCCAGTCCTGCGACACGTATGCGACATTCCCGGTGAAGAAAGCTCATTACCACGCCTCGACTAGCCCCGGTCATGCAGCACCGCCGCGAGAACGCGATCGAGGCGCTCCACGACGTGGCGATCACGCTCCAGACCGAGGAGAGCGTCGAGGCGGTCTGCGAGCGGACAGTCTCGGCCGCGGCGGACATCCTCGAGTTCAACCTCTGTACGATACTGCTCCGGGAGGGCGAGTGGCTCGTCCCGTGCGCCTCCTCGGAGGACGCACCGTCGGACGGGAGTCGTCCGATGCGGATCGACCAGGGACTGGCGGGGAAAACCTACGAGACTGGCACGTCCCAGGTAGTCGCGGACATCACGCCGGCGGACGAGACCGACCCGGCCAAGGAGTCCTACCAGTCGGGACTCAGCGTTCCGATCGGCGAGCACGGCGTCTTCCAGGCGGTCAGCACGGCCGCGGACGCCTTCGACGACGCCGACGTGGAGCTGGCAGAGCTGCTGGTCAGCCACACGAAGACGGCC
>JAHENO010000060.1 GCA_018609945.1 Haloarculaceae archaeon
AACACCCGCAAACCGACGCGGTGGGACGCGAGCTACCTGTAAGCCAACGCTTAGTATCCCTTCCGACGATCAGCAACCATGAGCAACCAGACTGCCAGTGCGGTGATGACCTCGCCGTTCGTGACCGTCAACCCCGAAGACTCGATTACCGACGCCGCAAAGACGATGCGCGACGCCACCATCGGCTCGGTGATGGTCGTCGACGACGCCAACCGACCGGAGGGCATCCTCACGCGTTCGGATTTCGTCGACTTCGTCGCCGACGAGGAGAACCTCGCTGCCGACGATATTCCGCCGACGGCGGAGGTGATGGCCACCGACATCGTCTCCGTCTCGCCGGACACGCCACTCCCGGAAGTCGCCGAGGTGATGCAGGAACACGCCATCCACCACCTGCCGGTCGTCTCCGGGTCCGGACAGGTCGTCGGCATCGTCACCACGACCGATCTCGCCAACGCCGAGTGACACCCGCCGCGAGGCCGTGACCGACCCTACCGGAGCAGGAACCCGTCCCCGAGCGGGTCGTCGGGGTCGACGAGGAATTCAGAGCGCCCGACGATGTGGGCGTCGCCGGTGACCCGCGGGACCACGGCGTCGTACTCCCCGACGGTGGTGCGCTCCTCGAAGCGGCCGGTGAACGTCGACCCGACGATACTCTCGACGACGAACGCCTCGCCGGGCGCCAGGTCGCCCGCTGCCGCCCGGAGTGCGACGCGCCCGGAGACGCCGGTGCCGGTGGGACTGCGGTCGACTTCGCCGTCCGCGAAGACGCAGACGTTCCGCGAGTCCCCGGTCGCGTCCGAGGGGTCTCCGCAGATGATCGTCCCGTACAGGAATCCGAGGTCGTCTTCGTGGGGATGGGCGATGTCGCGTGTCGCCGCGACCCGTGCCTTGACCGCTCGGCCGACCCGAACGAGGTCGTCCATCGTCGCGTCCGCGAGGTCGAGGCCCACGTCGCCGGCGTCACAGTACGCGTAGAAGGCGCCGCCGAACGCGAGGTCGTAGGGCACCTCGCCGAGGTCGGGCACGTCGACGGCGCAGTCGGTCTCGACGACGAACGAGGGGACGTTCTCGAAGGTGACCGACCCGGGGGAGCCGTCCGGTGCTGTCTCGACGTCGGCGGTGACGAACCCCGCGGGAGTGTCCATCCCGATGGTGGTGACAGGGGGCGTCGGCTCGACGAAGCCCGTCTCGACGGCGACGCGACCGAGGGCGATGACGCCGTGGCCACACATCGTCGAGTAGCCGTCGTTGTGCAGGAAGAGGACGCCAAAATCGGCCGACTCGGAGACGGGATCGGTCAGGACTGCCCCGTACATGTCGGCGTGACCCCGGGGTTCCCACAGCAGCGCAGTCCGGTACGTATCGAGGTGTTCGCGCATGTACCGGCGGCGGTCGAGGATGGTCTCGCCGTCGAGGTCCGGCAGCCCGCCAGTGACGATCCGGAGGGGTTCGCCGCCTGCGTGGGCGTCGAGGGTCGTGAGCCGCTCCCAGTCGGCGGGTGGAGTCCAGTCGACGTCCATCAGATGATGGCGCTGACGGGCCCTTCGACGAGGAAGAACACTGCCTGAAAGGCGGCGTAGGCGAGCACGAGCATGCCGGCAGTGATCGCGCCCTTGGGCCGGTCGAGAGGGATGTCCCGCCGGGCCTCGACCTTGCGGGCCTCGAACTCGAAGAAGTCCGCGAGGAACAGGCCGAGCACCAGCACCGACAGGACCATCCCGGGGTGGTGGTCGACGGTCATGTAGTAGAAGGCCCCGAGGACGAGCACGACGTTCAGGACCTCGTGTGGGAGAAAGCGGGTGATCGCCTCGGCGCCCTCTTCGGCCTGGCTGCGGTGACGGTCGTGTGCGACCTTGCGCGTGGCGAAGTTCGCCAGCACCAGCACCAGGATGAGCGCCTCGATGAGGATGACGTCACCGACCCCCAGTTCCATCGCGAGGACGCCATCGACGGGCCCGAAGATGTTGGCGTCTGCCATACCCGAGTGTCCGACCCACCCACATTAGAGTTTTTCCAATTCCGCCTCGGGGTGACCGAACGGTGAAAGCCCCTCGGGCACCCGGACGATGTCGACGCGGTCGGTCGGCGCGAGCCGAACGGGGTCCCCGACGGGGGCATCCCCGACCGAGCGCTCGTCGGCCAGCACCTCCACGGCCGCCTCGTCGCGTTCCACGGTGAGAGAGGCGTCGAGTGGAACCACCCAGTGATCGAGCGACGTGGCAAAGGGCGCCACTGGAACCACGACGAGGACATCGAGGCCGGGAGCCACGACGGGGCCGCCGGCACTTCGGGTGTAGCCGGGCGAACCGGCCGGCGTCGACGCGACGACGCCGTCGGCGCGAAAGCGGGCGACGTGGTCGCCGTCCGCGCGGACGGTGTACTCGGAGATGTCGGCCGGCTCGGCCGTCACGAGCATCGCGTCGAAAAAGGCAGTGGTCCGCTCGCCGGCCCACTCGATGCCGAGCAGTGGGTGGCCCTCGAAGGTCAAGTCGCCGGTCGCCAATCGCTCGCCGACCCCGGCGAGGGCCTCGCGCGGTACCGACCGGACGCCGCGGCCGGCCTCGACCGGCAGTATCGGTACTGGCGGCGTCCGGCGGGCGAGGTCCAGCAGCGTCCCCTCTCCGACGGCGACGAGCACCGCCGGGTCGGCCGCGAGCACTGACTCTGCGTTGCCCGAAACGATCCGGAGGCCGGCCGCCGAGAGGGGGGCGGCCACGCCGTCCGCGTCGCCGACGACGCCGACCGTCCGTGCCTCGTCACCCGCCTCGTCCATACCCGACGGTGGCGCCATGCGGGCAAAAAGGCTCCGTCACCGCGCGCACTCGGAGTCCAGCGAGCCGTCCACGCCAGGCTTTTGTCGCCGCCACGCCCGACTCGATCCATGACGGACTGGATCGGCGAGACGTTCACGAGCGACGCCGGCTGGGATCACCTCGAAACCCTGGTCGACATCGGCAACCGGATGGCCGGAAGCGACGGCGAGCGCCGGGCCGCCGAGGCCACCCGGGACGCTTTCGAGGCCGCAGGCGCCCGCGAGGCGGGCATCGAGCCGTTCGACATCCCGGGGTGGACGCGGGGGTCCGCTGCTGTCCGGGCCGGCGGCACGGAACAGGACTGTATCGCCCTGCCACGGAGTCCCGCCGGGAGCGTCACGGGCGAACTCGTCGACATCGGGCACGGCCTGCCGGAGGATTTCGAGGCGGACCTGGAGGGGTGTGTCGTCGTGGCCGCCAGCGACGTCCCGGACTGGTACGACCGGTTCATCCACCGCCGCGAGAAGTACTACCGCGCCGTCGAGGCCGGCGCGGCCGCGTTCGTCTTCCGCAACCACGTCGAGGGCTGTCTCGCGCCGACGGGCAGCGTGGGCACTCCGGACGCTCCGATCGGCGCACTCCCGGCGGTTGGCGTCTCGAAGGAAGTCGGCACCCGTCTCGCCCGTCGCTTCGAGGGCGAGGACGTGACCGTCGAGGTCGACGCCGAGTCCGGCCCGGCGACCAGCGGGAACGTCCACGCCGACCTGGGGCCCGAGACCGACGAGGCGGTGCTGGTGACCAGTCACGTCGACGCCCACGACATCGCCGAGGGGGCCGGCGACAACGGCGCCGGGACGGCCACCGTCGTCGAGGTCGCGAACGCGCTGGCCGCCCGCGAGAACGAACTGGAGACGCGGGTTCACCTGATCGCATTCGGCGCCGAGGAGGTCGGGCTCTGTGGGTCCGAGCACGACAGCGACCGTCGCGATCCGAACACCGTGGCGGCGGTCGTGAACAACGACGGCGTGGTCCGCGGGCGGACGCTGAAGTGCTACACGCACGGGTTCGACGGACTCGAAACCGCGGCGGCGGCGGTCGCCGACCGGTTCGACCATCCGGTGGCGACGACGCCCCGGCTTGGCCCCCACAGCGACCACTGGCCGTACGTCCAGCGCGGCCTGCCGGGCTGTCACGTCACCAGCGAGACCGGCAGCCAGGACCGGGGCTGGGGTCACACCCGCGCCGACACGCTCGACAAACTCGACCCCAGGAATCTCCGCGAGCAGGCGATCCTGCTTACCGAACTCGTCGTGCGTCTCGCCCGCGAGGACGTGACTGTCGACCCCCGTGACCCCGAAGCGATTGCCGACCAACTGGAGGCCGAAAACCTCGCCGAGGGCATGAAGATCACCGGCGATTGGCCGTACTGAGGCTGGCAGGACCGAACTGCTGTCATCCCTCCGACGGGAACGTATCGACTGGAGAGTTTTTTGTGACACCGTCCAAACTTATAATTACCTGGCAACCAAACAATATCTACAGAGTCCCCCCCACATGACCGACTCAGTCTCGCTCTCCATCGTCGAGGCACTCGCCGACGCCGAGGGTGTCGAGGCCGGAGACCTCGGCTACACACTGGAAGCGCACATCGACACGGACGCCCTGGCGCAGCTGGCATCCCACGGCTCCGCCTCGTGGACGCTCTCGTTCGAGGTGCCCGACCACGAGGTGACCGTCGAGAGCGACGGCCGGATTCTGGTCGACGGGCAGGAAAGAAGTACCTGGACCAGGTCTCACACCTCCGTCATCAATTCGTAACGAACACACAGTGCCCGGACCTCTCCCGGGCGCCAGTGAAACCGGACATCGTGACCCACTGTCGGAATGTACGCCGCCTGAGAGTGTGTCGGAACTCACCATGCCGCCCGAGAGTGTCACGACAGCATGGCTTCTGTCACGCTTCCTCGTCTGATAATGACTGCTGTAGTTCAGTACCGATCGACCGCACCCGTGCGGTCGACCTGGAAAATAGCGACAGCAGTCAGTATGAGCCATCCGAGAGTGTCGCTCGGATATTTCCCACCATGTCGCTGTCGTCCGTCCAGAACCCGTCGTACTGGTCGTCCTGTTCCTGTGCAACGAGTCCACAGGCCTGGGCTTCGTCGCTTCCGCTGTCGAAGGCGAGAGCCCAGTACATCCCGTGTGTGTCGTCGTACTCGTGGTAGGAGATGCCCGGCACGTCCGGGGGCGCCCAGTCGGCGATTCCGTATATGTGGATGTCCAGGTCGGTGGCGCGAGCGAGGTGTCGGTAGATTTCGGCCTGGGATTGGAACGTCGAGAGGGTCTGAAAGCTGACGTGGAGCGTCCCGGTTCCGACGCGGTAGGCACGGTCTTCGATCTCCCTGCTGACCGCGAGCAATTCGCCCCGATCCATCGCCGAAAACACCGTTTCGTCGAGCACATCGAAGAGCACGCGATAGCCCGGGGAGACGTCGTCTCGTTCTCCCGGGCGCACGATCGGTGGTTCGAGCAGTCCATCCAGTGCCGCCAGTCCGAGTGCGCCCGCGAACTCGCCCTCCTCTTCGATAACGAGAAACGGGTCCGGACCGTCCGGCGGGAGTGTCCGTTGGGTGACGCTGACGTCGTGGGCGGCAAACTGGGCTTCGACCTCTGTCGGCTGACTGCTCCGGTAGACTGTGAACTGTTTGTCCCGGTTCCCGACCTCGTCGAGCAGCGCGTCGAGCATTGTTACGAGCGGGCTTCGTCTTCGGATTCGACGCTCTGGCAGATCAGATCGACAACTGCGTCGTCCAACGGGAGAAGCTCCACCGTGTCGTCGTCGCTATCGACGGCCACGAACCCGGCTTCGGCGAGGCGCGGCAGGTGGACGTGCCGTAGTTCGAGCATGATCTCCGTGCGCTCGTCCGGGGTCACCATCGTGCCCGTCTCCGTGGCGTCCCAGCCAGCCAGAACGGTAGCGATCTTGTCGATAGTAGCTACGTCTTCGACGAGAAGGAGATACAGCAACCGCCGTCGCCGCCGCGCGCTGAGTGCCCGGTACAGCTCGTCATCGGAGAGACGGGGTGCTGTCTGGGGTTTTGTCTCCCGGTTACGCTGGGGGAGATCCACACCGTCGTTACTCATGGTGGGATAGTACTCTATCATTATAGATTATAAACTTTATTGCTGGTTGATGGGATTCGGATTCCGCTTGCTGGCGTCCGCGGTCGATTGCACGACAGTCGGGCTCTCTCCCTGTCGGACGTGGCTTGCCTACTGGCGTTTCTCTGCGTCGGTGATGGGTTGCCCGGACCGTAGTGGCGGCGAGTACTGGAGGGAGTCACCCGCTGCCTGCGAGACCGAAACACTCAGGCCCCGGCGTTCGAAGCCGAGGATATGGCAAACGGCGACACGAGACACAACGAGTGGGACCCCGAGGACTACGACGGCGGCCACGGCTTCGTCTACGAGTACGGCGCCGGCGTCGTCGACCTGCTCGACCCCGAACCCGGCGAGCGGATACTCGACCTCGGCTGCGGGACGGGGCACCTCACCGCGGACATCGCCGACGCCCTTGGCGAGGCCGGAGCCGTCGTGGGGCTCGACCGCTCGGCCGAGATGGTCGCCGAGGCACGCGCCGAGTACCCCGACCTGACCTTCGTCCAGGCCGACGCCCGCGAATTTTCCGCTCGCGAACCCTTCGACGCCGTCTTCTCGAACGCCGCGCTCCACTGGGTGACCGACCAGGAGG
>JAHENO010000061.1 GCA_018609945.1 Haloarculaceae archaeon
GTCCTCGACAACTTCCTGTCGACTCGATTCCAGAAACAGGCTCTCGGTGCCGGTGTATGGAAAATCTGCGTATATGTACGGCTATCCGGATTCACACAAAATACCGTGGGAGAACAGTAATGGATTTCGTGGCACCTAGACGAATTCGTCGTCCACAGCTATGAAAGCGAAATGCTCGACGGCATTTGGACGGAACTGTGACCCCTGGTTTTCATCGTCCAAATGGTATCCGCCAATGAAGTGAACCTCGAACTCATCCAACAAGCATTTTTTCGATTTGCGGTCTGTTCCCGCCGGTCCGTTTGGCCAAGTGTCGGGTTTGTCAATGGCAGTAACCTGTGCCTCTCCGCTGGCTGAGGGGCGGAAGACGTTCTCGCTCCCGTCATTCTTGCCCAGCGGCGCCCAGCCGACTATATGCTCAGTGGCTGTCTCGATATTCCGGGTTGTCGAGTCGAAACCAGGAGAATCGAAGACGACCACCCAGGCCGTGTACAGCGCCTTGGGGACTAACCCACTCAGATGCATAGAGACGTGCGTGCCCTTCTCAAGACACTTCAGCTTGATCCGCCCCTCGATATCACTGAACTCGTTCCACGTCAACTGGCCCATCTCACCATCAACCTTATTAGGATCAGTTCCATCGTCTACTGGAAGACCCTGTGTCCGTTCTACGAGCAGGTCGTCATCAGTCGGGGCTGGTGGTGTTGGTTCCTCGCCGTTTGTGCCTTCGGGACGGACGAAGAGGTCGACCGGGACGGTGTTCTCCGATTCGACAGTGCGTGGTTTCTCAGCGGTGCCGGTCGTTGTCCCTCCGAGGACGAGCGCCGACGCCGCCGCGCCCGCCTGCAGTGCGTCGCGTCGCGTTATTCTTCCGGTCAAGTCTGTGGCTGGTTCGTCACCATCGGTTGTGGTTGGCATTGGTTTCTCCCGTTCGTTGACGTCTCAGCCAACAATTTCACGTCCGCTCGCTCGTCAGTCCGAGACGCGCCACCAGATTAATTACAGATGAGTATTATATTTCGGGAGTTTACTCGTTCACATGATCTTCGATGTTCACAGCATGAACGTGGCCTAAACGATATTATGTCGAATAGTCACTATCGTGTTTCTGACAACGTTGAAACCACTATAGCTGATCCGCGATAGTTTCTTGTCGTGGTACACACTACCATTAAACATGGATACTGCACTCGACGACATCGCGTTTCTGGCGAACTCGGAGTATCGGGTGGCGGTTCTCGAGAAACTCATCGAGGCACCGCGGAGTCGCGACGAGCTCCGCGACCACGTCGATGCGTCGCGAGTCACGATCGCACGTATTCTGCGCGAACTCGAAGAGCGCAACTGGATCGAGAATTCTGGCCAGGCGTACGCAGTAACACCGCTCGGTGACTGGATCTGTAAGGAGTTCACTCGCCTGTTGGACGAGGTGGAGGCCGAGCATCGGGTGCGGCGGGCGCTACAATGGGTTCCCTCGGACCTACTGACGTTCGACGTCCAGTGCCTCCGCGACGCCGAAACCGTTCTCCTTGAGGGGAGTGATCCAACCGCTGTGGTCCGGCGGTTCGTCGAATTCCACCACGATAGTGAGAGGGCATGGGGATGCACGCGCTGTGTCGCCCCGCCTCTCATCGAGACCCACTGGGAACTGACCGTCTACGGGGATACTCGGGTCAAGCAGGTACTCACACCGAAGGCACTGGACACCGTTTTGAACCATTCGACTGCGAAGCAGCAACTCTACCAGATGCTTGAAGAGGCAAACGCACGCTATTTCGTCTCTGAAGACATCCCGATCTCAGTCGGGATCGTCGACGACGCTGTGGCAATCAACCTCACCGACGAGCAGGGGGTTCAAAAAGGGGTATTGATAACCGAAGACGAATCTGTCCACGCGTGGGCAGTCAACCTCTTCGAGACCTACCGCGACAAAGCCAGACCAGTGGAGGCTGACGCGATCACGGCTTGAGCACTCGGCTGAGGAGAACACCGACCCGTCCCGACAGCGACGGCGAGTCCGTACCAACGTTCGTGTCGGGATCGAGTTGGGGTACGTGGGGTGAATACCCACAGTCGACAGGCGACGGACAGTGGCACTTCAATTCCCGTCCAGAGCTGCGGCCCCGATACGCTGGGTGTATGTAGATCGAGAAGCCATCAGGTCTGTTCCGCTGACTACAACCTCTGTCGGTCACGTCAATCTCAACACATCCAAAAGCTGCCATGGTAGAAAGTATGAGAACGTACGATAGACACTAGCAATCCACGACCGCCCAGAACCGCAGGGTTCGGGGTACCTTCGCCATCAGTTCCGGGCGGTTGCTCTCCAGCGGGTCGTCGTCGTAGTCCTCGGGGTCCGGACTCCCGGGTTCGAGCAGCCGCCGCACCTCGAATCCCGCGTCGACGACGGCGTTGTGGAGGTCGGCGACGGTCCGGTCGAAGACCACCAGGTCGGCGTCGTAGTCCTCGTCGATCGCGATCTCCCGCCGGCCGCCGGCGTGGTAGCTTCGTTCGAGCGTCTCCGTCGCGGGGTCGAACAGTTCGTAGACGGGGTGTGGCAGATCGAACACGAACACGCCGCCGGGCCGGAGGACGCGCCGGGCTTCCCGGAGGAACGACCCGACGTCTTCGATCATCTGGACGACCCACCCCGAGAAGGCGACGTCGAACCCGTTTGCGGCCAGCGGGAGGGCCGTCACGTCGCCGGCGACGAACTGTGCGTCGACGCCGTACAGGTCCCGCAGGTGGCGTGCGTGCCGGAGCTGTTCGCCAGAGAAATCCACGCCGACCACAGTCTCGGCGCCCACGGCAGCGGTCCCGACGCTGGCCTGCCCGCCGCCACAGCCCAGTTCGACGAAATCGACGCCCGCCACCGACGGCAGGATGTCGGGGTGGCTGCCGCCGGGAGCGTCCGGTGCGAACGGACATGGGGCTGGCGGGAGCTCCCCGTCCCCGGTGTCGGCGTTCCACAGCGCCTGGAAGTCGTCGCTCCACTCGCTCCAGAGCTGTCGGTTCTCTCGACGGTGGTCGGCCATACGGGACGTCTCCGGCGAGAACGACATAACACCCGCGGTCGGGACGATCAGGGGCTGGTCGCCCGCGGAGGCGTCATCCCTCCGGTGACAGGTCGGCGAAGACGAACTCGCTATTGGACCCGAGTGGGTCGGTCACCGTCTCGGTCCGGAGGTCGGCGAACCCCGCGGCCCGCAGCTGGTCGAGCGTCGCCTCGCGGCCGGGCGCGGAGAAGAACATCGACCCGCCCATCCAGTTCCGGCGAACCGTCTCGAAGCGGCCGCCCGGCAGCGTCATCAGGAGGGTACCGCCGGGCCGGAGAACGCGGGCGAACTCCCCGTAGACCGCGCGATGCTCCTCGCGCGGGACGTGAAAGACGGCGTGGTACGCAGTGATGGCGTCGACGGTCGAGCCGTCCAGCGGGATGGTGGACATTCCGCCCTGGAGCAGTCGGGCACCGGGAACGGTGTCGGCGGCGAGGCCGAGCGCCGTGCGGGAGATGTCCAGGCCGAGGCTGCCGGCAGGGAGGTTCGCGAGTGTCCGGGCGCCGTCGCCACAGCCAACGTCGAGCACCAGCGGGTCGGCCGGGCACGCCGCGAGCAGGTCCTCGATCAGCGCGGCGTCCGAGCCGCCGGGGTCCCGGCGGGCCGCGTACGTCTCGGAGATGTCGTCCCACGCGCGGCGGACGTCGTTGCGGTCCATGCAACCCTTCGGGGCGCCAGCCACATCAGTCCTCCCGGCCGGTCACCTTCCGGATACACGACGACCCGAAGGGGCCGTGTTCGCCGGCCTCGAACTGGATGAAATGCCCCGTCGAGAGGTCCGCGCCACACCGCCGGCAGGTGAACTCGCCCTCGCGGCGGACGACGTCGTGCTGGAAACGGACGTAGGTGCCGCCCGTCGGCCGGACGACGCCCGCCTCGCGCTCGATGACGCCCCGGAGTTCGGCGGTGTCGAGTATCTCGCGGGTGAGGTGGGGGTCGGTCGTGACTGTCTCGACGCGGTCGATGGCCTGCTTGACGGTCAGTTCGCCGTCTTCGAGATGCTCGAGGAGCGCCACGCCGAGTTCGACCCGGTCGTCGGGGTCCAGGTCAGGAGTCGCGTTCGCGCTGGTGTCGGCGTCTGCGGTCGCGTTCGCGTCGGTGTCCGCGTTTCCGGGTCCGTCCACGGTCACACGTCGTGGCGGGACCACAAAGCGTTTGCCGGACGCCCGGCCAGTGCGTGGTAGATGGAGCGCGCGACCTACCGCCAGTTGCTCGGGATGGCCTGTCTGGGCGCCGTCGCGCTCGGGGCGGCAGTCCTGTTCTCGCCGGCGACAGTCGTCGCGGAACTCGAACATCTCGCGGCGGCCCACCCCCTGCAGTTCGCGGCCGTGCTCGCGGCCGTCTACCTGGTCCGACCCTTCTTGCTGTGGCCGGTCAGTTCGGTCGCGCTCGTGCTGGGATACCTCTACGGGCCGGCCGTAGCGCTCCCGCTGGCGCTCGCTGGCGCGGCGCTTTCCGGCCTGCCGCCGTTCCTGCTCGCCCGGTACGTCGGCGAGGACGGCCTGCTCGGGTACGTCGGCGACTCCGGCCGGCAACTGGTCGACACCGTCGGCGAGACCCGCGGGGTCCTCGCGGCCCGCCTCTCGCCGGTGCCCGGCGACCCCATCTCCTACGGGGCGGGCCTCTCGAACGTCTCCGTCGGCGCCTTCCTGGCCGGGACCGTCATCGGGGAGATCCCCTGGGCGCTGGTGACTATCTTCGCCGGCGACTCGATGCGAAAGCTTACGGTGACCGGCTTCTCGGTCAGCCCCGCCGCAGTCGTCGCCATGGCCGGACTCGCGATCATCGTCCTCTCGGGGCCGCTGTACAGCCGGTATCGCGCCGCTAATCCCGAGGCCACCAGTCGACGCTGACGGTGCCGCCACAGCGTGCGTGCGGGATGTCGGACACCGGCGACGCTCAGGCCAGTTCTTCGAGGAGCAGTTCAGTCACCCACTCGGGTTCGTCGGCCTGCACCCAGTGACTCGCGGACGGGAGCACCTCGACGCGCAGGTCCGGGACCCACGATTCCAGCCCGTCGAGCAGGTCCGTCGAAAGTGCGCGGTCGCGCTCGCCCCAGATTACCAGTGTCGGCACGCGGACCGTCTCGTCGCGCGTCCTGGCCCAGGGCACCAGCGAGCGGAGGCTGCGTCCGGCGGTATCCCGCGCGGCGGCGCGGTAGTAGTTGAGGGGGGCCGACACGGAGGCCGACCGCTCCATCGCCGCCCGGTAGCGGCGGACGTCGGCGTCGGTGAACGCCTCGGGGTCCGTGGTGTCCGCGAGCATCGAGGCGACGAGGCGGTACTCGCCGGCCTCGAGGAGTCGCTCGGGCAGCCACGGCACCTGAACGGCGAGGACGTACCACGACCGGGCGAACTGTTCCGGCGAGCGACGGAGCGCCCGCCGGTAGACCGCCGGATGGGGTGCGTTCAGGACGACCAGCTGGCTCACCAGGTCGGGCTCGCGGATGGCCGTCTCCCAGGCGACCAGGCCACCCCAGTCGTGGCCCACGACGGCGGCCCGTGCGTACCCGAGGTGTTCGACCAGCCCGCGGACATCCCCGACGAGTTCGGCCGGGCGGTAGCTGTCGACACCCTCGGGGGCCGACGAGCGGTTGTACCCGCGCAGGTCCGGCGCGACGACCCGGAAGCCGGCGTCGGCCAGCGGGTCGAGCTGGTGGCGCCAGGCGTACCAGAACTCCGGGAACCCGTGGAGGAGAACGACCAGCGGCGCGTCGCCGGTGGGATGCTCGACCGCCGCGGGGTCGGGCTCGACGCTCACGTAGTGGATGGTGACGCCGTTGACGTGGGCGGTGTCGTGGCGCCACCGGTCGGGGTCGTCCGGGTGGCCCGGCGGGTCGACGCCGGCGTCGGGTCGCTCCTGGCACATTCTCAGCACTCCCGGGTATCGGTTGCGGCGGTCATACAACATGTAGGCGGAGTTGGGCCTAAAGGCTCGCGCTCGGCCGGAGGGTTGCCGGCCTCCCGCCCGATCGGCGCAGGCTGGCCGTCACGGACCGCGGCGGCCGCTTACGGCGTGGCGGCTGTCATTCGCTGCCCCAGTCCGAGACCCCGAGAATCGCGTCACACTCGGGACAGGTCCACACCTTCGGGGTGTTGGCGGCGGGTGCTTGTTCCAGACGGCGCGCCCACTCGGAGAGGTCGCTCTCGCAGGACGGACAGATCGCCATGTCACTCTATAGCATGGGCGGGCGCTTGAACGTTTGGGCCGACCTACCCGGAACGCTTTTCCTCCCGGTCGCGCCTACATAGAAAGGAATGAACGGCAGGGAGTCCGCGACAGTGCTGGTCGTCGACGACGAGTCGGATGTCGCTGACGCGTACGCGGCGCAACTGCAGGCCAAGTACGACGTGTCCACGGCCTACGGGGGGCAGGCGGCGATCGACAGCCTCGACGACTCCGTCGACGTCGTGTTGCTCGACCGGCGGATGCCCGGCGTCTCCGGCGACGACGTCCTCGACTACATCCGCGAGGAGGGCCTGGACTGTCGCGTCGCGATGGTGACCGCCGTCGACCCGGACTTCGACATCATCGGGATGCCCTTCGACGACTACGTCATCAAACCCGTCTCGCGGGACGCTCTCTTCGAGACCATCGACCGCCTGCTCGACATCTCGGCCTACCACTCGAAACTCCTGAAGTTCTACGCGCTCTCGGCCAAACACGCCACGCTGCTGTCCAACAAACCGGACTCCGAACTCGCCGACAGCGACGAGTTCGACGAACTCACCGAACGGATGCACGAACTCCGCTCGGAACTCGACGAACGGATCGCCGGGTTCGACGACCACGACTTCGAGACGGCGTTTCGCGACCTCGGCCCTGTCAGGGACTGATCGGTTCCCCTCGCTCCTGGCTCGCACCCCGGACGCGGTATCGAAAGCACTAACCCCGATTCTCCCATAACGAAAGTCGATGAGTCAGCAACTGCCGGACGTGCAGGCGTCCAGTCCGGACGTGGCCGTCGGCCTCAACCGCGTCGGCGTGACCGGCGTCGAGAAGTTGGTCAAGGTCGACCGGGCCGGCAAGCGACCCGTGGTGTTGATGGCCGAGTTCGAGGTGTACGTCGACCTCCCCTCCTGGCGGAAGGGAGCGGACATGAGCCGGAACATGGAGGTCATCGACGAGACGCTGGAGGCCGCGGTCAGCGGGGCGACCGACCGCGTCCAGGACGTCTGTGGCGACGCCGCCGAGCGCCTGCTGGAGAAACACGACTACACGACCAAAGCCGAGGTCCGGATGGAGGCCGAGTACGTCATCCGCGAGGAGACGCCCGCCTCGGGGATGCACACCCAGAGCACGGCCGACATCATCGCCTCCGCGACGGCGACGGAGGAGGGCACCCGCGAGGAGATCGGCGCCCGGGTCACCGGGATGACCGTCTGTCCCTGCTCGCAGGGGATGTCCGCCTCCCGGGCCCGCGAGACCCTCCGTCGACTCGACGTCGAGGACCAGGTCATCGACGAATTCCTGGCGGAGGTCCCACAGGCCGGCCACTCACAGCGCGGCCACGCGACTCTCACCATCGAGAGTCCCGGCCCGCCCGAGGTCGACCTGCGGGAACTCATCGACGTCGCACGCGACGCCATGAGCGCCCGCATCTACAACTTCGCCAAGCGCCCCGACGAGGACCACATGACCTTCGAGGCCCACGCCGACGCGAAGTTCGTCGAGGACTGCGTGCGCGCCATGGCCGAGGGCGTCGTCGACGCCTTCCCCCACCTCCCAAAGGAGGCCGTCGTCACGATGAAACAGTCCAACGACGAGTCCATCCACCAGCACAACGCCCACGCCGAACGCGTCGCTCAGTTCGGCGACCTCGTGGGTGAAGTCAACGGCGGTTCGTAGACCTCCCGTTCTGTTTCCGCTCTCGCAGACCGACCGCTTTCAGCACAGTCACGCCTCGGAGAGCGGCACGACAGCGACGATACCGCCGACGACCAGCAGGCCACCGAACCCGAACGCGGCCGTCCACGAGGCGACCTCGACGAGCCAGCCGGCGATCACTGGCGCGAGTAGGGACCCGACGACGGACAGAGTCATCAACACGGCGAGACTCGTCCCGCCCGACGCGTCCGGCGACACTTCCTCGACGAAGACGTAGAAGACGCCCGTTCCGAGCTGGGAGCCGACGCCGGCCAGCACCAGCGCCGCGGCGAATCCCACAATGGAGGAGGCGACGGCGGCGAGGACGAGTGCCGGCCCCACGAGTAGAAATGCGGCGGCGATGACCGGCCGGCGACGCCCGCCGATGCGGTCGGAGAGCCAGCCGCCCCCGGGGCGTGCGGCCAGTCCCATCGCCGGGAGGAGGGCCGCGAGCGCGCCGGCGGTCCCGACGTCGACGCCGATGACCTCGGTGGCGTAGGTCGGCATCCAGGAGTTGAAAAACACGAACAGCGAGTAGGCGCAGAAACTGCTCGTCGCGATCGCGAGGACGCGCCGGTCGCCGAGCGCCCGCGCGAACTTCGCCGCCGAGAGCGCCGTGTCGTTCCGGATCGGTTCCTCGAGCGCCCACACGAACAGCGGCAGCCCGCAGACGGTGATGCCGGCGTACGCGACGACGACCCCGCGCCAGCCGACGAGATTCTGGAGCGGTGGGCCGACGGCCTGTGCGACCGTGATCCCGGCGGGGGCGCTCGCCACGAACAGGCTGGTCGCGAGTGCCCGCCGCGCCGGCGGCGCGGATTGGGAGACGATGCTGGCGTTCGCCGTCCAGAGGAACACCGCCGTCGCGCCGGCGACGAAGCGACTCCCAAGAAACGTCGGGTAGGTCGGCGCGGCCAGCCCCCCGAGTGCGGCGCCGAGGAACACGACGACCCCGACTCCGACGAGTCGCCGGTTGTCGTACCGGTCCATCAGGAAGCCACTCGGTATCTGGAACACCGCCCACCCGAGGAAGACGACACTGATCGACAGGCCGGCGGCGGGCTTGTCGATGCCGAACACCTCGATGAAGGTGGCGATGATGCTCGCCGGGGCAAAGACGTAGGCGTTGAACCCGGTCGCGACGAGGAAACACCCGGCAAGTGCGACCCAGGGACGCCTCGTCACTGCCGACTCGGGACTCACGCAGAACCCTCGTCTAGCACCCAATAAAACCGTACCGATGTCCCCCGGAACGTTCAGAATGATCTAGGCTTCGACACGGATATGGCGGGAGGGCCCGGTTGCGTCGAGACCCACCTGACAGCCTCCGAGATGACGGCTGTGACGCTCGCTTCGCGGCGCGGGACTCGGGACAAGAGGGACTGTAACACCGGGCTACCGCACCGGGCGGAGGTAGTCGATGAACGTCACGGTGACGTACTCCGGGTCGATGTCGTGTGCGTCCGCCGCGATTTCCTCCGAGAGGGCACGGGCCTGTTCCTGCAGCGATTTCGACGCGTCTGACTCGCGCGTGAACAGGAACGGCGCGGGGTCGTACTCGGTCGGATAGTCGACGCGGAAATACGCACGGAAGACACCTGTATCCTTCCCATTGTCAGCCACTGTCAAACTCATACCGCCAGTAGTACCCACGCGGGTTTGTATGTTAGCTCGACGGCAGGTTCGGCGAACAACCGGGTTAAGCCGTTCGAACGCGAAGCCGACCCAGTGTCCGAGATCCTCCTCTACGGCGGCAAAGGCGGCGTCGGCAAGACGACCATGGCGGCTGCCTCGGGCGTGGGTCTGGCCAGTGCGGGGCACGAGACGCTGGTCGTCTCGACGGATCCGGCACACTCGCTCGGTGACGCTGTCGATCGGAAAGTCGGCGGTGAGCCCACCGAAATCCGCCAGCGTCTGTGGGCGGTCGAGGTCGACCCCCAGACCGGTATCGACCGCTACCAGTCCCTGTTCGAGTTACTCGCGTCGGACCTCGCCGACGCCGGCATCAGACTCGACGAGGACGAGGTCGCCGCCCTGTTCACCTCGGGCGTGATGCCCGGAAGCGACGAACTGGCAGCGCTGGAGGGACTGGCCACGTACCTGGAGACCGACCGCTGGGATCGGATCGTGTTCGACACGGCACCGACCGGTCACACGCTCCGGTTGCTCGATCTGCCCTCGGTGATGGACCGGGGTGCCGCCGCTGCGCTCGATCTGCGCGACCAGGTGCGACGGAAGGTGAACGCCGCACGGACGCTCGTGTTCGGTCCGATGGCGAGACGGGGGACGGACGACCCGGACGGTTTCACGGAGATGCGGGAGCGGATGGCACTGGTCAGGGAGGCCCTCCGGGACCCCGACAGGACCTCGTTCCGTGTCGTCACCCTCCCGGAGACGATGGCCGTTCGGGAAACCGAACGGCTGGTCGACAAACTCCGCGCGTTCGACATCCCCGTGACGACACTCGTCGTCAACAGAGTGATCACCGAGGCCGGGGAGTGCGAGCGCTGTCAGGCGCGACAGACGGTCCAAGAGGACGCAATCGAGACGCTCCGGACCGCACTCCCCGACCTCGTCGTCCGGACGGTGCCCGACAGATCCGGTGAAACGGTCGGGTTCGCCGAACTGGAGCAGATCAGTACCCATCTGGCTTCCACAGAGTCGTAATCCCGGCGCAGTCGGTGGAATCGCACGCTTCGTCTCGAAATTGTGCGGTGCTCCCAGCGACTGGTCTGACTCGCGTACGTCGCGATGCAGACACGCCGCGGCGATGTCTTCGGTGGTCGTGTCGGGGCTGTCATCCCACGTCAGTGAGACCCCCACTCGCGCTCGGTCTTGCAAACCTCCCGCCGGAGGTCGGTCTCGCAGACGTCCCTGCTGACGGTGGTAGAAAAGCTTATGTTTACCAGTGGACGTATTTGCCTGCGTATACTGTGCCATGGTATCAAACGTCAAGAAGCACCGTCGTGGTGATCGCATATGGGGGAGATGTTAGACGGCACCGACTACGAGACCTGGATTTCGCCTTTCTTTCCCTTCGACGACTACGCCTCGGTGGTAGCTGTGTCGGCAGCAGTGGGGATCGCCCTCTTCGTGTTGGGGTATTTGATTTCGCTGCCCGGCGAGATCGATTACTTCCAGCGCAGCGTCTACCTCGGCCCGTTTGCCGCCTTCGGCATGCTCGCGGCGCTCGGGATGGCCGACAGCGTGTACGCGGACGTGTGGAACGAGGTGCGCCACGCGTTCGACGTCGACGAAGAGGCGTACTGTGCCGTCGTCTGCCCCCGACTGGACCGGGTCTACGATGTGCGACCAGTGCTGGGCTACGCGGCCGTGCTCGTTGTTCCCTATCTCGCCATCGTCGTCGTGAGCTATCTCCCCGCGGTGCCGCTCTATGAATCAGTAGAACGAGTGTTTTACGGCGGTGACCTCACGTACCCGCGCGGGATCCCGACCGTCGTTTTGCTCTCCCTGTTCGGGGTCGTGAACGCGATACTGATCGCCACCATCATCCACGGGTTCGTCTCTCACCTGGCGCTGGTCAGGGCGGTGTCGGAACTGCGGTTCCGGAACGTCTATTCGAGTGCCTCGGACCTCGAACCGCTCGCCGGATTCACGATGGCGGGCGCGACCGCGTGGTTGGCGGGCGCGTCCCTGATTATCCTCTGGATGCAGGAAGGCATCGGCTCCACCTTCGGCACGGTGTTGCTCTTCCTGGTCGTCTCGGTCGGGATCGTCTTCTTCGTGGCGCCACAGCTGGTCCTCCACGACGCGCTCGCGGACGCCAAGCGCGACGAAATCGTCTCGGTCCAGGCGCAGTACGACGACCTCTACGAGCAGATGGCGGCGGACGCGGACGCGCCAGCGGACCCCTCGTTGCAGCTCGAGGTTCTCGATCGGCGGCTTGAGAACGCCCGGTCGATCAGCACCTGGGTGTACGACATCACGTCGATCGGAAAGCTGGCTGCCGCGTCTGCGCTCCCGTGGCTGACACTCATCCAGAAACTGGTCTCGACGGCACAGTCCGTCCCTGTCCCCTGAGGGGGACGAAGGGAAACGCTCGGGGCACACCGGATCGTCGCGTCACACCGGACGGCCTCGGCGACGCTCACGAGCTGTTCGCGACAGAAAACATGGGTTCGGGCGGGACACAACCAAATCATCTGTCGTCACCCCCTGCTATCGAACGAAAGTTTGTCGATCTGGTGCCTCCGGCGTTCCTCCAGTTCCTCGCGTCGATCGGGCACGTCGTAGTGCTTTTTCAGCACTCTCACCGACGTATTCACCCGCTCTGCGACGTCCTCGATGTCCACGCCCTTGTTCAGTTGCCAAGTAATTTCAACAACACCTATCAAATATGATTTAAGAGTAAATATACTGATAAGAGTGACTAAAAGAGCAAGCGAGAATGATATGCCTACCGCGGGTGTCGTCGCCAGATCGTAGATCTACTCTTCAACGACTGCCGCGCACGTCAGACAGTATCGTCGCCCATCGGTGAGATCGATGATGGTGTGATGCTGACGACAACTACCCATACATCTAGTTGCAAAACACCCACGGAAAAGTTTTCTGGATGGTAAGTAATATAGTCTTAACTGGTCAAAATTTACAAGTGTAACTACCCGGTATTCACACCTGCTGGTTGGGCAGACCGGCATACATCTGGTTCGACGAGTATGTAGGAACCAACCCCCGCCCGTGGGGGTTTCGCTGATATCGTCGCAACTCCTAGCGCCACTCAAGCACCGCGCCGACCGTGACGATATCGATTTAATACCTCCATAACAATCCGAGTTTAGTGCGTTCGTCTACTTAGGTCGGGAAGGACCACCGTATCGGACATCTACTCTGAACAGTACGCCCTCCTTCCTCGACCAGTTTTACGTGACACCAACGGTAGACGCCGCGACAGCGTGCGCTCAGGAGTCGAGCAGCGAGTCCACTGCACTCGGGGTGGGTTGATCAGGATTGAAGTACTCGGTGTCCGTTACGACTGATGACGACCTAGTTGATGCTTCCAGAGGTATCAGGTCGTTACTACCGACTTTCAACCGGTTTTAAATACTCTAACTCGCGCATAGAGCACGATTATACTCGGCAATCGTATAATCGATGGCCCGCATGATGAGACATCGCCTGATCTGCTGACTACACGCTCTGTATCAGTCACGGTGATTTCGAAATATATGAAATTTGTAACGTTGGAGGTCAAGAGCAGGTCGGCCAATTCTCGTCATGGTCGCTCTCAGCCCACGAAGGAGAGTATCTCGTCGGCGACGACGTCTGGACGTTCCTGGTGCACGAAGTGGCCGGCACCGCGGATCTTCACGCATCGGCAGCGCCCGGCGAAGGCCTCGTAGGCGTCGTCGAACAGTTCGTGCCCGATGCAGCCGTCCTCCTTGCCGGCGACGACCAGGGCCGGTACCTCGATGCCGCCGTCGCCGTTCTGCTCGCTGCCGGTCCCGAACCGCCGTTCAAGCGCGTCGTCGACGAGTTTCTCGGCGGCCTGCCTGCCGAACTGCCGGTAGTAGGTCAGCGCGGCCTCGACCGTGCCCGGTTCGCGGAAGGTGTCCGTGACTGCTTCGAGGCGGTCCTCGGGGTAGTCCCAGGTCGGGCTCCAGGTCTCCCAGAGCAACTCGACGAGCGCGAAATCCCACGCACGCAGGGCGCGTTCGGGCAGCCACGGGAGCTGGAAGAAGACGATGTACCAGCTCCGCAGCCACTTCCGGGGGTACTCAGGCAGGATGTCGACGAACCGCGGCGGCACTGCGAGCGCCACGAGGTGGGAGAATCGCTCGGGTGCGATGGCGGCGGCCGCGTACGCCCCGGCGGCACCCCAGTCGTGTCCGACCAGCACGACCTCGTCGTCCGCGAGCGTCTCCGCGAGGGCGATCGCGTCTTTCGCCATCGCGATGGTCGTGTAGTCGCCGTCCGGCGCGGGGTCGGTGGGGCCGTACCCGCGCATGTAGGGTGCCACGGCGGTAAAGCCCGCGTCGGCAAAGCGCGCCAGCAGCGGTTCCATCGTCCCGGCGTCGTCCGGGAAGCCGTGCAGGCAGAGCGCGAGCCGGTCGCCGTCGCCGGCCCGGAGACACTCGAATGTCAGCCCGTTGGCCGACACGCGCTCCCGTTGGGTCATGTTCCTCACAGGGGTCGCCGGCCTGATAGTAATTGCTCCCCAGACTGAGTCGGGCACAAGGCTTTCGGCCCCGCCCCGAGAGGGGAGCGTATGGTCGAGGTACTGGCAATCGCGCTCGTGGTCGGCGGAGCAATCCTCCTGTTCTCGGGCGCAGCGCTGTCCGTGTACGGCGTCGGGCTGCTCGGGGCAGTCATCGGGGGCAGCGGTGGCTTTCTGATCGCCCCGACGATCGGAGGGGTGCTCGGGTTCGAGGGGCTGGTCGCGGTCGTCGCCGGCATCGGCGTCGGCGTCCTCGTTGGCGTGGCCGTCACGTACGCCCTGCTCTCGTTTGCCATCGCGGCGGTGAGCTTCGTCGTCGGGACGTTCCTCGGCCTGGTCGCCATCGCGCCCGTGCTCGTGGACGGCCCGGGGTTTCTGGTGTACCCGGTCGCGCTCGGGATCGGGATCGGCGCCGCCGTCCTCGGGATGTTCGCGACCAAGACGGCGATGGTGCTGGTGACCGCCGGCGCCGGTGCGACGCTGGTCTCGCGGTCGGTCACGCTGGCCGACCTCACCGCCGCCCAGTCGCAGCTGGCCGTCGATCCCCTCCTGTTCGACGTCACGGCGCCGCTGTTTCTCGGCCTGTTCGGGCTCGGGGTGCTCTCGCAGTTCGGCCTGTTCAAGTTCGGCTACGTGACGACGCTCGTCGGGCTGTTGCCCGGCGCCAGCGTCTTCACCGACAGCCGCGACGCCGACCGGCGCTGATACTGCCGGCTGTAAGCCCCGAGAAATTTCGATCCCCTGGGGGATCGAATATCTTCACGACGTTATAGCCGGCAGTATGAAACCGCCGCGGGTGGTCCCGCGTGTGGCAACGGGCCGGTCCGCTCCCGCGTGCGGCGGTCAGCCGGTCCGTTCGGGGCCTGCCGCCAGAATCTCCCACTCGTGGCCGGGGAGGATCCGGTCGGCACGGTCGTCAACCTCGCGTGCACTCGCCCACCACTCGAAGTCGTTCATCGCCAGCCCGCGCCGGTACGGATCACCCTCCAGATTCTCGAAGGTGGGGATGGCGTCGGCAGCCACGACTGTCGTCCCATCGTCGGTCTCGACGGCCAGCGACTGGTGGCCGACGGTGTGGCCCGGCGTCGGGAACGCCGTCACACCCGGGCAGAGGTCGGTCTCCCCGTCCAGGGGCGTCAGGTCGACGGTCAGCCAGGGCGGCTCGCGGCCCAGCGACTTCGCCTCGTAGCGGTCGGCGTGCATGGGGTAGGGCGCGATTGCGTACTCCAGTTCCCGGCGCTGGACGTACACCTCGGCGTCGAACAGGTCCAGGTTGTAACAGTGGTCCCAGTCGAGGTGGGTCAACACGACCGCGTCGATATCCGCGGGGCGGTACCCCTCCGAGTCGAGGATGGCCGTCAGGGTCTGGTCCTCGCGGCGCCGACAGTCGAAGCCCGGGTGCAGGTCGGCCATCTGCTCGACGTCACCGAAGCCGGTGTCGACCAGCAGCGTCCGGTCGGCCTCGACGATGTAGACGATGGAGGGTGCCTCGATCTCGACGCCGCGCTCGCCGCTGACGAGGATGCTCTTGTCCAGCGTCATCGCCCCGCAACACCGCGGGGTCACCGTGGGGCTCATGTCCCTCCCTGGGTTCCCCCGGCCTAAATATCGCGGCACTTACGGGCCCGCCGGACGCAGATTCGGGCAGCGATGCGCGTCGAGACTGTCGGCCCCGACGGCACTCCGGAGGTGGCGGCAGTCGGGGCCATCCACGGCGACGAGCCGGCCGGCGTCCGCGCCATCGAGCGGTTCCTCGCCGAGGGGCCGACCGAGCACCTCCGGCGACCCGTCCGCCTGGTGGTCGCCAACGAGCGCGCCCTCGCGGCGGGCGAGCGGTTCGTCGACGCCGACCTCAACCGCGTCTTTCCCGGTGACGCCGACGCCGCGGCCCACGAGCGCCGCCTGGCTGCCCGCCTGCTGGCGGAACTCGGGGACGCGTTCGTGCTTGGCTTTCACTCGACAGTCTCCTTCAACGAGCCCTTCGGGACGCTCGCGGACCTCACGCCCGAGAAGGCCCGCCTAATGGGTGCGCTCCCTCTCTCGCACGCGGCCGATTTCACCGGCGTCGTCGAGGGACGAAGCGTGAACCTCCCGCGGTTCGTCAACGTCGAGGTCGGTCCCCAGGGAACCGACGCCGCGGCCGACGACGCCTACGAGTGCCTGCTCGCGTACCTGCGTGCGATGGACGCGCTGCCTGGCGAGGTCGAGCCGACGCCGACGACACACTACCGCGTGACCGACCTCCTCGAGAAGGAGCCCGGCCGCACCTATCGCGTCGCGGTCGAGAACTTCGAGCGGGTGCCCGACGGCGACGTCATCGTTCGCAGCCGCGACGGCGAACACGTCGTGCGCGCCGAGGGGGACGTCTGGCCGGTGCTGCTCTCGGCGGACGGCCACGAGTCGCTGCTGGGCTATACGGCGAACGCGGCCCGTCCCATCGAGACAGCCGTACCCAGCAGATGACACCCCTCGACACCACCCGGTTCCGGCCATAGACCGGCGAACTCATGAACACCCACGACACCGGCGGTCCCGCGCAGTCCTCGCGTGGCGCACTCCTCGGTGCGCTCCTCGCCGGGGTGGCACTCGTCGGCTACGTCTGGTTCGTCGGGACCGGCGACGTGCTGGCGGCGCTCGGACGCGTCCCGCCGGACCGCGCGCTCGCGCTCGCAGCCATCGGGTTCTGTCCGGTCCTCGTCTGGGGGCTCTCGCTCCGCATAGTGTTCGCGGCCATCGGCGTCGCGGACTCGGTGTGGGAGGCGGTCGCGCTGTTCGTCGCGTCGGTGTTCCTGAACGGCGTTACGCCGTTCGGGCAGGTCGGCGGCGACCCGCCGAGCGCGCTCCTGATCGCCCGGCGGGCCGACGCGACGTTCGAGACCGGGCTCGCGGCAATCGCCAGCGTCAACGCGCTCAACCGCGTCGCTGTCGTGCTTCTGGGTGTCGTCGGCGGCGCGTGGTACACCGTCCGGATCGCCACAGTCGACCCACTCCGGGAGGCCGTCCTCCTCGCGGTCGGTCTCGGACCGGTCGGCGTGATCGTCGCGGTGACTGCCTGGCGCCGCCGCCACGCGCTCGCAGACTGGACCGGCGGCGCGCTCGGGAGGGTGCTCGTGCCGGCCGGCGACCTGTGTCCGGGCGTGACCCCACCCTCGCGCGGGGCGGTCCGCGACCGCGCTCGCGGGTTCGTCGCCTCTATCGACCGCGTCGCCTCGCACCCGGTGTTGCTCGCCGCCGCGTTCCTGCTCGGGGTCGCCGGACAACTCCTCGTCGCGGCCGTCCTCTGGTTCGTGCTGGCCGTCCTGGGCGTGTCCGCTTCGCTCCCCCTCGTTCTCCTCGTCGTCCCGGCGGCCAAGCTGGCGGGTTTCACGCCGCTCCCCGGTGGCACCGGCGGCGCAGAGGCGCTCCTGGCCGGACTGCTCGTGGCCGGGGCGGGCACGACCGCGCCGGTCGCGACTGCGGCTGCGCTCCTGCATCGCGTGGTCGCGTTCTGGCTCCCGACGGTCGTCGGCGGTCTGGTCACGATCGGACTGCTCGTCCGTTCGGGCGGACGGTCACGGCGGTAACAGCGCGCAAGCCCATCTGGTGCGGTCAGGACTCGCGACTGTAGAGGACGACCAGGAGGACGATCAGGAGGACCTGGGAACCCTTGTCGATGATCTCTATCGAGGAGATCGCTGGATCACCCCCCTGTTGGTTGAGGATCCACCACAGGACGATCTGGAGAGCCGTGAAGGGCACGCCAGCGACGTAGAGCTGTCGGCGGCGGTAATCGAGCAGAAAGAGGACCACCGCCCCGAAAAATCCCAGCCCGGCGAGGAGGAACGCGATGGGCTGAGTGCCGGGGAAAAACTGGACCCCGAGGACGAAGTGGATCGCCCCGGTGACGACCGCCAGCAGGATCGCGAGCCAGTGCAGCGGGGTGAGCGACTCCGTTTCGAGTGCCGCGCTCATATTCGAGTTCGGAGTGGCCGGAGACTAATAACTGAGGGTGCTATCACCGGTCGGCCGGGGGTAGATATTTTATGCCCGGTCCCGCTGGCAGGCACATGGGAATCGAGTACGCCCGTCGGGCGGCCGACCCGACAATCTCGGTCGTGATCCCGACGGTGCCGGCTTACAGCCACGGGACGACCCTGGCGTGTCTCGACCGACAGCGCATCGCGGAACCGTACGAGGTGCTGGTCGTCGACGACGGGTCGCTCGACCGCTCCGAGGCGCGAAACGCGGGGCTCCGGGAAGCGGCTGCGGACGTCGTCGCGCTGACGGACGACGACACCAAGCCCCCGGCTGACTGGCTGTCGGCCATCCACCGCGAATTCAGCGCGGACCCGGACTTGGTCTGTCTGGAAGGGCCGGTCTTCGGCGGCTGTCGGAGCGTCGGATCCCGCTGCTACGTCGGCTGTAACCTGGCTGTCCGCCGCGAGACGGCACTCGGCGTGGGCGGGTTCCGGTCGGACTTCTCGGAGTGGCGCGAGGACGTCGAGTTCGGCTGGCGGATGGAAGCCGACGCGGACGGCGTCTGCCGGTACAGCGAGGACGTCCGGATGTGCCACCCGACCGCTCCCCGGACGGCGATCAAACCGGACCTGGAGCGGCAACTGCGCGAGGAGTACCCCCGGCGCTACGAGGAAGTGCTGAACGCGTCGGTGGCGCGGCGACTGTACCGTCGGGCGCGGGCACTCGGGCTCACGCAACCGGTCCACCGCGCTGTCAACGACCTCCGGCGCCTGCTGGACGACCCCCGCGTGTCCAGAAACGCTCCGGAGCGTCCCGGCACGGCTGACTCTGCCGGCAGGGTAGATGACGGGACGCCGGAGTGACCGTCTCCAGGCAGGTCACACCGCGTCCCGGGGTTCGTGCCGGTCGGCCATCCGTCTCGCCGCCGGCGAGGGGGCACGCTGTCGCCCGTGACAGCAGTGACGGAATCCCAATGTTTTCGCAGTTCGAGTCCCTGGCAAGGGTATGATCACGACCGGGCGCACCCTGGACGACCACGGCCAGCCGATCCCGGGGACGGGGTTCGAGATGGCGCCCGACGGAGAGCTGGCAGCTCTCCTCGGGCGGCGGACCGGGGCATTGACATCACATCCGACACAGGCAGTGTGGAGCGCCCCGTTGCCCGACCCGGCGGACGAACCGGACACGATCCGCTCGGTCGGCATCCACGAACCGGGCTTCGACGGACCGCCGGAACACTACCACGAGCAGAGCGTGGAGCGGTTCGAGATTCTGTCCGGTGACGCCACGTTCCACATCGACGGGGAGGACGTGCCTGCCGCGGCAGGTGACACGGTCACCGTCGGGAGAGGCGAACGGCACAGTTTCACGATCGAGGGCGACGACCTGTGTTACATGCTGGTCGACATCCGGTCACCGGGCCGGTTGCGATACGTGCTCCCGGCACTCGGCGGACTGGCACACGACGACCACCGGGACGCCGGGAACCCGCTCCAGCAGGCCGCGATCGCCCAGCGACTCGCCGGAAACACCGTCTTCACCGAGATCGACGAGAGCATCGCCAGACCGCTGCGTGCCGGGCTCGCGCCCCTGGCACGCCTGCGTGGCTATCGCGGCGCCTACGCGAAGTACACGCAGGACGCCTTCTGGGAGCGCCACGTCGAACAGCCCGACCTGTAACCGGGGGAGCCACGACCGCTGACACGGGAATCCCGACCGGTCGGCCTGGCACCGCTAGACCGACTCGTCGGGGTCGTGGCGCTCGGCGATCCGGGTGGCCTCGGCGGCGAAGCGCTCGCGTTCCTCCTCGTCGGCCACCGGTTCGAGGCGCCCGGGGTCGACGTCCATGCCGGCGGTCACGTCGGTCCGGGTGAGCATCTGCTCGGAGAGTTGCCGCCGGAGATAACGGTCGCCCTCGACGGTCGCGTAGACGAGACTCACCATCCCCTTGTCGCTGTAGGTCCGGTCGACCAGCCAGACGCGTTCTGTCGCCGTCATGGGCGCGCTTGGTTCCCGGCCGGTATGGCACTGTCGACACACCCACAGGTTCATGACTTCGGGGGTGTGTGGTGGGACTACGATGGGCATCGGCGCGGAACTGCGGGCCGGGCTGGCCGCGGCGGCACCGTTCCTGCTGTCCCACCACGTTCCCGCCGAGCGACACCGGTGTTACGCCCCCGTCGTCTTCGGCCGGCGCGTCCACGTGTGTGCGCGGTGCTCGGGCGTCTATCCGGGCATCGCAGCCGGTCTGGTCGTGCCGGCCATCGGCCCGGCAGTACTAGTGGACCTGCGCCTCGTCGCCGTCCTCCCGCTCCCGGCCCTTCTCGACTGGGCGGTGACGACGTTCACTCCACGGCGCGGCACCAACGGCGTGCGGACGCTCACCGGCCTGTTGCTCGGGTACGGCTACGGGCTCGGGCTGACGGTGCTGGTGTCCGGCCCCCGGCTACCAGTCCTCTCGATCGGTGCCGTCTACGCTGTCGTGGCGGGTGTCCTTGTCTCCCGGTCCGAGACGGTGGCATAAGCTTTTCACACCGCTCTGTCAACGGACGCACACTGTCATGAAACACTGCATCAATTGCGGCGAAGAGATCGCCGACGACGCCGACGTCTGTCCGGAGTGTGGCGTCAACCAGACGGCGTCGCTCGAGTCCGCCCACGGACAGCGGAGTGCAGACGAGAAGTACTGCGTCTCCTGTGGCGCGCTCATCAACAAACAGGCGGAACTCTGTCCGGAGTGTGGCGTCGACCAGCCCTCGGGCAGTTCGAGCAGTTCCGAGCAGGTCGTCGCCGGCATCCTCGCCATCCTGCTGGGCGGGCTGGGCGTCCACAAGTTCTACCAGGGAAACACGAAGCTGGGCGTGCTGTACCTGTGCCTGTTCTGGACGGCCATCCCCGCGTTGCTCGGCCTCATCGAGGGGATTCTCATCCTGATCGCCGACGAGGAGGAGTACGAGCGCAAGTACGCCGACGGGAGTATCCTCGGCCGGTAAGTCACTCCAGGGACCGCTCGGGCTCCCCGTGGACGACCGTATCGAGGAACAGCCGCCGGAAACCGTCTTCGTCGATCGATTCGACGACCCGCGTGTTCCGGTCGCCGTCGGTGACGCCGAGTTCGTCGACGAGCGTGTATCCGCGGGTCAGTCCTTCGCGTTCGTCGACGTCGACGTGGTAGGTCCCCTCCCGCTCGACGAGCGAGGGGTCGACCAGCAGGGCGCTGACGACCGAGTCGGGCTGGGTGGTGACGTCCTCGCCGAACTGCTCGCGGTTGAACGCGCGCACCGAGGCCGCAATCGAGGTGAAGAAGTCGGCGAACCGCGACTCGTCTGCGGCGTCCGCGATACGGTCGAGCGTCTCGGTCCCGAACGTCGAGTCCCGGACGACCAGTCCCCAGTCGACGAGCGTCACGTCCAGTTCGCGCACGACCAGCTTCGCGGCGTCGGGGTCGACCCAGAAGTTGTACTCCGCCGCCGGCGTGACGTTGCCCAGACAGTTGACGTTGCCGCCCATCACCCACACAGAATCGAGGAGGTCGCCCAACGCGGGCTCGCGCTGGAGGGCCAGCGCCACGTTCGTTAGCGGTGCGATACAGACCAGCGTCAACTCCCCCGGGTGTTCGCGGGCCAACTCGACGATGGCGTCCGGGGCGAATCCGTCGGCAGAGGGGATGTCAACCTCGGGATCGAGGTCGCCGCCGAGGCCGCCCTCGCCGTGGACGTACTCGGCCGTCTCGTGGTCTTTCAGCAGTGGCGAGCGTGCACCCTCGTAGACGGGCACGTCCGCGCTGTCTGCCAGCTGGAGGGAGTACTTGGCGTTCCGGACCTCGTCGTCGAACCCGACGTTGCCGGCAGCGACGGTGACGGCCTCGATCTCGATTCGCTCCGAGAGTGCCGCCATGACGAGCGCCTGCGAGTCGTCCCCGGCGGTGTCGGTGTCGACGATGACGCGCCGTTCGGTCATGCCCGAGCCTCCGGGGCCGGGCGCTTAGGTTTTATCCCGCCGGCCCGGGAGATGGGGCCATGGACCGGACCCTCGCGGAGATCGCTGGCACGATCCAGCACACCGAGGTGCGCCCGACCGCAGACAGAGACCGGATTCGCGAGCTGTGTGCGGAGTGTCTCGAGTACGGTTTCGACGGAGCGATGGTCCTCCCGTGCTGGGTCCCGCTCGCCCGGGACCGCCTCGCGGGGACCGACGTGGCCGTCTGTTCGGCCGCCGGCTTCCCGATGGGCGGGGACGGCCACCTCGTCAAGGCCACCGCGGTCAGGGACGCCGTCGCCGCCGGCGCCGAGCAGGTCGACGTGATGCCCAACATCGGCTACCTGAAATCCGGGATGGACGAGGAACTCCGCCGGGAGATGGAACTGGTCGTCGAGGCCAGCGGCGACGCCGTCTGCAAGGCGATGCTCGAACTGGGCGCGCTCGAGGAGAGCGAGGCCGAACGCATTCTCGCGCTGGCCGTCGAGGCGGGTTTCGACTACGTGAAGACCTCCAGTGGCTGGGGCGAGGGCGGCAAGGCGACGGTCGAGAGGGTGCGGTTCCTCCGGGACCGCGCGCCCGAAGACGTCGGCGTCAAGGCAAGCGGTGGCATCCGAACAGCCGCGGTTGCGGACACACTGCTCTCGGCAGGGGCGGACCTGCTGGGTTCCTCCAGCGGCGTCGACATCGTCGGGAACGATGGAGCCGAGGCCCCAAGTGCACGGGACACGGGAGGAAACGAGGATGGGTACTGACGCCGACCGGCGGGCACGCGTCGCCGTCGTCGGGAGCTACAACGCCGGCTACGTCGCGGAGGTGCCCCACTTCCCGGTAGCCGGCGAGACGGTCACCGCCGGCGGCTACGAGGAGGTCGTCGGCGGCAAGGGTTCGAACCAGGCCGTCGCTGCCGCCCGCCTTGGGGCCGACGTCAGCTTCGTCGGCCGCGTCGGCGAGGACCGCCACGCCGAAACCGCGTTCGACCTCTGGAACCGGGAAGGCGTCGACGCTACGGCCGTCTCCCGGTGCGAGGAACCGACCGGAGTCGGAATCGTCCTCGTCGACGAGACTGGGGAGAACGAGATTGTGGTCGTCCCCGGCGCGAACCACGAACTCGGGCGCGAGGGTGTCGAGCGCGCGGCCGACGCGATCGGGGCGTGTGAGGTCCTCCTCGTCCAGCTGGAGATCGACGACGAGGCCGTCGCCGCCGCTGTCGAGGTCGGTGCCGACCGGGGGCTGGACGTGGTGCTCGACCCCGCCCCGGCACGGGAACTGCCCCCGGAGATCCTCGAACGGGTCGACTACCTGACGCCCAACGAGACGGAGGCGCGGCTCCTCGCGGGCCACCCGCCGGACAGCGACGTCGACGACACGACCGTGAGCGAACGGTTGCGGTCGCTGGGCGTCGGGACCGTCGTGTTGACCCTCGGTGCCGACGGGGCACTCGTCGACGATGGGGGCGAACGGACGCGGGTGCCGGCCCCCGACGTCGACCCCGTCGACACGACCGGCGCCGGCGACGCGTTCAACGGTGCCTTCGCCGTCGCCCTGGCAGCGGGCGAGACCCCGGTCGCAGCCGCCCGCTTTGGCTGTGGCGCCGGGGCCGCGTCGGTGACCGGCTTCGACGTGGTCCCCTCGCTTCCCTCGCGGGCGACGGTCGAGTCACTCCTCGAAGACGGATAGGCGAAGTCTCGCGACCCGGGCTCGGTTCCGTCCCACGCCTTAAATACACGACCCGTCTACGTGCGGGCATGACAGATACGGCCCAGCGGGTTGCGCTCGCGTGTCCGGCCTGTTCGCCCGACCTCGAGACGGTCCACGAGGTGCTCAGCCCGGGCGGGCAGGCCACGGTCCGGTGCAGCGAGTGTGGCCACGTCCACAAGGAGATCCTGCCCGAGGAGCGCACCGTCGAACGCGAGGTGGTCGTCTCCCAGGGCGGCGAGTCCTTCCCGGCCAGCGCGGAGGTTCCCGCCGAGGAGACGCTGGCCGTCGGCGAGGAATTCCTGCTGGAGACCGACGAGGCGATCATGTCCGTCCGGATCACGAGCCTCGAACTCGACGGGGGACGGACAGAGGAGGCCGTCGCCGAGGAGGTCAGAACCATCTGGACGCGCGCCGTGGGCAACGTCAGCGTGGGCGTGACCGCCCATCCCAAGGGTGGCGAGGCCGACGAGACCAGGAGTTTCGACCTGCAGGTGCCCGGCGACTACGAGTTCGTCGTCGGCGAGACCGACGAACTCGGCGGCGAGGAGTTCACCGTCGAGGGGATCATCGTCCGCGACGACGCCCACGGGTACGACTTCGACAAGCTCGATCACGACGGTGACGCCGTCCTCGCGAAAGATTGCAAGCGGGTCTACGTCAGGGACGAGTCGACCAGCGCGTGGTCGGCCTGGTAGCATGGATTTCGAGGCCGAACGCGCGGCGTTGGTCGACCGCCTCGCGCGACGCGAGGACCTCGACCCCGCGACTGAAGCGGCGATGCGGGCCGTCCCCCGCCACCGGTTCGTGCCCGCGGACAAGCGTGAGTCGGCGTATCAGGACACGCCGTTGCCCATCGGCAGGGGCCAGACCATCAGCGCGCCCCACATGGTCGCCATCATGACCGACTTGCTCGACCTGCGCGAGGGCGACCGTGTCCTGGAGATCGGGACCGGCTGTGGCTACCACGCCGCCGTCACGGCGGAGGTCGTCGGCGCCGAGAACGTCTACAGCGTCGAGTACCACGACCGCCTCGCCCGCGAGGCGCGCGAAACCCTCGCCGACACCGGGTACGGCGACGTCTCGGTCCGCGCGGGCGACGGCAAGGAGGGGTGGGCCGAACACGCCCCCTACGACCGGGCGTATCTGACCTGTGCAGCGGAGGATGTCCCGGCCGCGGTCGTCGACCAGGTCCGGACCGGCGGCGTCGTCCTCGCGCCCGTCGGCACCAGCCGGCAGGTGCTCGTCAAGGGGCGCAAGCGCGCCGACGGGTCGCTCGACCGCGAGCGCCACGGGCACGTCCGGTTCGTGCCGTTGCAGTGATAATGACTGCTGTAGTTCATTACCGGATCGACCACACGATGTCGTGCGGTCGACCTGGAAAATAGCTACAGCAGTCATTATGAATCGACGGGACGATCGCCCGCCTCGTGTCGGCAGCGATCCACCACACTCTCTTATCATTTTTCTGGTATATTCCGGCCCGGCTCCGGTCGACGCCGGTGGCGCCTCCAGCCCGCAGAATCGTTCCCGAGGGTCGGACCCGCACACAGCGCCGGGTGAAAGCCATCCGCCGGGCGGTCAATTCATTACCGTCCACGACAACATCCGGACATGGAACCAGCGGTGTTGCGCGACGACATGGTCGACAGCCTGGAACAC
>JAHENO010000062.1 GCA_018609945.1 Haloarculaceae archaeon
CTGGGTCGTCCTCCAGGTCATCTCGCCGACCGGCCGGAGCAACTTCGGAGAGATCATCCCCGGACCGGATGACATCGAGGCGTTCGTCCAGGACATCCAGTTCATGCTGGGCCGGGTCGACGAGCGCCACCCCAACGCCCGCCAGTTCGGCGGCTACAAGGCCGACGAGGTGCCGCTGCTATCCTACATCGGCAAGGGCGTCGTGGCGATCTTCACGATCGAGCTGGTGTTGCTGACGGTCTCCGGGCTGCTCATCTGGAACGACACCGGCCTCGCGCAGCTGTTCCAGACCAGGGGCGCCGCGATGGCCTTCGTCACCTTCCACGGGCTGCTCGGGGTCATCATGCTGATGGGGGTCATGTTCCACATCTTCGAGCACGGCATGCACCCGGCGTTCTACCCGCTAGAGACGAAGGCGTGGATCCCGCGGAAACTGGTCCCGGAGCACCACGCCGAGGACGACCCCGAGACGACCGGCATCGAGCGGCTGTCCCTCGCCCCGTCGTGGGGAACGGTCTCGACGATCTTCGGGTCGATGGTCGTCATCGGCATCGTGTCGGTGCTCGTCGCGAGCATCTTCGACGAGGGGTACCCGGTGCCGCGCGAACTCGCGGTCGGTGGCGGTCCGACCGGCCTCCTGCTGACGATCGGCATAAACATCGGGATCCTCGTGCTCGCGGTCGGCCTGTTCCTGTCGATGTACGGGAACGTCATCCGCGTCCGCTGGGAACGCCAGCTCGAAGCGGAGATGGAGTCGGGTGGCGAGGGCGGCGCCCGGCCGACCGACGACGACTAGAGCAGTTCGGCGCCCTCTTCCGAGAGTTCGACGGTCACGTCCTGACGGGTCTGTTCCTGGATCTGGTCGATGTTCCGCGTGAGTACCTTGAGGATGTCCTCCGGATCCGGGTAGACCAGCATGTTGCCGTCGTCGTCCTCCATGACGAGCTGGGTGTCCGTCAGGGTCACCTGGTCGCCCTCGATGCCGGCGACGATCGCCGGGAGCGCCTCCGATCCGCCCGGGTCGCCCTCCTCGACCTTCGTGATGTAGAGGGCCTCCAGCCCGATGAGGTCCTTGTACTCCCGGACCTGCCTCGCACAGTTCACCATGTCCTGCGTGACGGCGGTCTTCTCGGGGTTGCCGTGTGTCCCCTCGTAGCAGTGTTTGCACACGCGGAGTTCCAGTCGCATACCCGCGTGTACTGGGCGCGTCGTCATTAGCGTGCCGTTTGGCGGAATCCGGCCCACCAGTACCTTTACAACGACCGGGAGTGATGTTAGCACATGGCCAGCGCACTCAACGCGGTGTACGTCATACTGGTCGTCCTCGTCGCGCTCGCCGGATCGCTGTTCGTCGCGAGCGTGGACACCACGCGGTCGTCGTCGCGGTGGCTCGAGTGGTCGTCGGTCGTTGTCGTCATGCTGTTTGTACTCCTGATCGGCGTCCAGTTCCTGGTGTGATCCGGATCGCTGTCGCCGCTGTCCAGAACGTCCCCCGATGTCGGACGAGCGACCTGGAAAATAGCTACAGCAGTCATTATCAGTCCCCGAGGTACGGCTCCTCGATGTCGCTGTCACCGCCGATGGCGGCCCCGATCCGCCGCGTGAGCACGTCGAATACCACCACTACCGGGAAGAGGACACGCTCGACGGTTGTGATTGGCCCCGCGGCGGTCAGCGCCCACCCGCGGGCGTTCCCGAGGCCGTAGCTCTTGGGAACGATCTCGCCACAGACGAGCACGAGCAAACTCGCGACCAGTGTCGCGACCGCCACCGCCACCGCGCCCGAGAAGGTCCCGGCCACGAGCACGGTCACGATGCTCGAGATGGCGACGTTGACCACGTTATTGCCCACGAGCAGCGTGACGAGCAGGCGGTGGGGGTCGGCACGGAGGTCCGCGAGCACGGCGGCGCGTTCGTCGTCCTGTCCGTCCAGCCAGTCCGGCGGCAGCGAGAAGATCGCGGTCTCGGTGCTCGAAAAGAACGCACTAATCCCGAGCAACACGAGGACAGCGATCGCGCCGCCGACCAGGAGCGTCGTGTCTGTCATCGAGGGGACGGACGGCGCCTCCCCACATCAAACCCGCCGCCCTGCCTGATGCGGAACGGGGGCTACTCGACGCCACCCACGCCGCTGTCGGCGTCGGGCAGGTCGTAGGGCTCGGGATCCAGCCCCAGTTCCTCCAGGGCGGCCTGCATGTGTTCGTCCTTCGCGTACTGGGCACCGTCGTTCTCGCGGATGCGCTGGGCCGTCGCCAGCACCTCTCCGCGACGGTCGTCCGGAATCGCGTACTTGTCCGCCGAGAGTTCGATGATCAGACCGTTGTTGTCGCGGGTGTACAGCGAGTGGAAGATCCCCCGGTCGAAGACGTTGTAGCCCTTCCCTGCCTCGTCGAGGGCGGCCATCACGTCCTCGTATTCCTCGGGGTCCACGCTGAAACAGAGGTGGTGGACGCCGCCGACGCCCGGCCGGACGCCGCGGGCCGAATCGCGGTCGTCGCTGACGAAGACGGTGAGGATACGGCCGTCACCGGTGTCGAAAAAGAGGTGGGTCTGGTCCGGGTCGTCGAGGTTGGGCTGGCGCAACACGAGCGGCATGCCCAGCAAGTCGCGGTAGAAGGCGATAGTGTCGGCCGCGTTACTCCCCCAGACGGTGATGTGGTCGGTGCCTGTGGTGTGGAACGGGCTCTCCGGCAGGTCGGACGTGACTGGTTCGTCGGTCATGAACTACGTACGCGTCCGACGGGAATATACTTGCCGCGTTGGCCTGGCCAGGACTCTCCGCACGGCCCCGGTTTGACTCCCTCCCAGACGACACAGGGGGTTTTGTGCGTGGAGTCCCGAAACGCGGTATGCGCCTCCGTGGCCGCCCGACCCTCCAGACGCTGGTCGTCATCGGGGTAGTGTTCCTCGTTCAGCAGGTGACGGGGTTGCTCGGCGGACTCCGGTACGCCCTGTTCGTTCTCGACGTCACCGTCGCGGCTCGACCCTGGAGTGCCGTCACACACGTTTACGCGCACGCGAACGTGGGTCACCTGCTCGCGAACGCGGTGGGACTCGCGCTCGCGGGGTCGCTCGTCGCGCGCCGGACGACTACGCTCCGCTTTCACGCCTTCTTCGTGCTCGTCGGGGGCCTGGCCGGCCTCGCGCAGGTGTTCCTGGGTGGACTCCTCGGCGCACCCGCCGGTGTCGTCGGTGCGAGCGGGGCCATCTTCGGGCTCTTCGGGTACCTCCTGACCGGCAATCCCGTGGCGGCTGGCCTGTTCGACCGGCTCGACCTCTCCGTGCGGGCGCAGGTCGCGGTCTTCCTGGTGGTTGCTGTCGCGGTCACGCTGGCGACGGCCTCGCCGCGGGCGGCGCTGGTGGGACACGGGGTCGGGTTGGCGCTCGGTCTCGCGGCCGGCCGGGTGCGAGCGCTCGACGTCTCCCCGGCACGCCAGCCCGCCGAGGCAGTCGAGGGTGGGGACTACCGCCGCCCCTAGAGGAGACCCTCGACTGCGAGGGGAACGTCGCCACGGGTGTAGCCCTCCGTGCGGCCGTCGGGACGCAGCCAGTAGACGACCGCCGGTTCGTGGCGCGGGTCGGGCTGTTCGGCGGCCACGGCCGCCCACTCGTCGTCGCGAAACGACGAACAGTCCACGAAGATGACGGCCTCCGCGTGGGCCGCCAGTTGGCCGCCGCGCTTGCCGTCGACGGTCTCGCGGAGGGCCGCGGCTGGCGTGCCCGCCCGGCGGCGCGTCGGCGGTTCCGGGCGGGTTACCTCCACCAGCACGTCGGGGTCGTGGACCCGGAAATCGAGCGCGTGCCCCGAGTCCATCGCCACCTCGGGCGTGAACGCGTAGCCCGCGTCGGTGAGGAGTTTCGCGGCGTTGAACTCGGCCATCGTCGCGCGCATCCGC
>JAHENO010000063.1 GCA_018609945.1 Haloarculaceae archaeon
ACCGGTTTGATGACCCTGAGAGTTGGTTATAAACGACATCGGCAGACTGATGCTTAGAACGGATCTGACTGGAAGAAATCCCCGTACACGACAGCGGCGGCCGGAGTCGGCCAGCGAAGTTGCTTGTTCGCTTTTCCTACTGCGGGCATTCGCCTCGAATACCAAAGCCGGGGCCACAAACCGTTGGGATAGATCAAGTCTACCTCGAAGGCAATTAGCTGGGTCTTTTTTATACCTCCAGACATTAGGATCGCTCACACGGCTGAAAACCAGCGTTTCAGGCACCGGGACGAATGCTAGAGCGCATATGTGTCGGTGAGGTGAGAGTAGCGCTCTCGAGGCAATGACCTGGGTTCGAATCCCAGTCGGAGCACTCTTTTTACGCCGCTGTCTTGCATTTTGATCCATCTGAATCCCGTTCTGTGACCAAATCGCCGAGACAAATCGATTCCCAGGACTTCCGAGTTCGGCCGGTCATCGCTGACTCACCCGCTCAGCCTGCGTGTAAAGTAGGCGTTTGAGCTATCGGCATGCACTTTCATACCGCCACTCTATCACCAGATATGCAGCGACGTGATGTCCTCACAGCCGGGATTGGTGTGCTCGGTTTCAGCGGCCTGAGCGGGTGCACAGGCCGCCAATCGCCCGACTCGAACGGCGGAACCGAACCCCAGTCGACACCGACGGAGACACCACGGTCGGAGACAACAGCGTCCTCACCAACACCCACCCCAACCGACACGCCGGTTCCATTCCCCGAAACCTGCGAGCCACTCCCAGATATCAATGGGTTGCCCACACCACCGTCAGAACTGACAGAAGTCAGTGTCGAGACGTTCGTCAGGGACTTCGAGCGCGTCTACGCCGTCGCAACCAACGACGAGTACGGGGATGTCGACTCGCTCGTTATCCACTCCGTCGAGAGAGTCGGCGAGCGATACATCGTCAGCCTTCGGTTCGAAGCAGCCCCGGTGACGCCAACCCCCGACGCAGACGGGGCAACACCGACGCCACTGCCCATCGATGCGCTAACTCACCGGGCGGTGTATCGACTGACCGACGAACGGATGCTCCGTGAGTTGCGCAGCCACATTGATGGCGCTCTTTTCTCCCGGACGTGCTGGATACTGGAACGTGAGTAGGTCTCTTCTGCTGTAGACGCTTGCCCGAGCTGACGACACCAAGATCCGCTATCTTGCACTGTATCTCCGGGGCCGACGGCGTACCCAATCCACCCTCTCAAGTCAGCACGTCGCTCTTACCAGATTCTGAATAGGTCGGTTCAAGACACGCAAGACAGAGGCCGCATGTCGGTCACCGATCCGCAGAGTGTCAGTGTGGCAGCCAAGGATATTTCACTACACAGAGAATTGTCGACGCCGCAGGCTGGAGTGCGTGTGCGAGTTCGAACCAACGACTGGGGGGACAGATCAGTCCCGTGTCGTCGATAAGTGGGACAGTGGTGGCTTCCCGACCGGAGACGCCGACCTCGTCGAGCGGACGCGCCGGCTGGGCCGAGAACTCGTGACGTACGCCGGCGTCGCGAACTATCCCGAAACGAGCGATCGGCACCCCTCCCGTGTGCCCGACTGTGAGGCCGACGACTGATTTTCGACCGATGCACGCAATCCAACTCCAGGACATCGGCGGTATCAATGCGCTGACCGAAGCCACCGTTCCGCGTCCCGAGCCGGACCGCGACGAGGTGCTGGTTCGCGTCCATGCGGCCGGCGTCAATCCACTCGACTGGCTCGTCTGCCGTGGGACTCTCCCGGAGTTACTGGACGATTCCCTCCCGTGGATTCCGGGCTGGGACGTCTCGGGTGTCGTCGAGTCAGTCGGCCCGGCGGTGACTGCGTTCGAGCCCGGGGACGCCGTCTACGGCATGGTACGACTCCCCGGTGTCGGCGGCACGTTCGCCGAGTACGCCACGCTGTCCGTCGACGAACTCGCGCCCAAACCGGAGGGACTCTCCCACACCGAAGCTGCGGGCGTCCCGATGGTCGGACAGACAGCCTACCATGCGCTGTTCGCCGAAGCCGGACTCGAGGCCGGCCAGCGGGTACTCATCCACGCGGCCGCTGGCGGTGTCGGCCACATGGCCGTGCAGTTCGCGGCGGATACGGACGCCCACGTGGTCGGAACGGCGTCCGGACGCAACGCGGCATACCTCCGGGACCTCGGCGTCGACGAGGTCATCAACTACCGTACCCAGCAGTTCGAAGCCGCAACCGAACCGGTCGATGTCGTCCTCGACGCTGTCGGCGGAGCGGTCCTCGAACGTTCAGCCGAGGTGGTGCGGCCAGGGGGGACCATCGTCACGCTGCCCGAGCAGCCATCCGACGACCTCGTCGAGACGGTTTCCCACGAGCACGAGGTGGCGGTCCGGTTTTTCAGCGTCACCACTGACGCAGCGCCGGCGACACTGCAGCGGGTGACTGACCACATCGAAGCCGGGTCGGTCACTCCCACGATCAGCGAAACGTATACGCTGTCCGAGGCACAGACCGCCCTCGCTGCCAGCGCCACTGGCCACGTCCGTGGCAAACTCGTTCTCACTGTGTAGGGAGCTCACCGTGACCCGCGACGTGGCGATGACGCGTGCCGGGTCCGGGACGACAGCCACACGATATCCCATCTCGATTACAAAAATGCTATTGAGCGAACATTTTAGCACGTCTGCGCCCACAGCCTACGTATGAACAGGCTGGAGGCCATGGAGCGTGCGCAGGAGTCCGAGCACTGTCTCCGGCCGGCGGAGGCCTTCGCGCTGGTCGGGGACGAAACCCGCGTGCGCATTCTGGAAGCCCTCTGGCACGTCGACGAGCAGCCCGCGCAATTCTCGACGCTCTACGAGTTGGCCGAGACGGACAACAGCGCCCGGTTCAACTACCACCTCGACCGACTCACCGGCCACTTCATCCGCAAAACGGACGACGGGTACGAACTCCGGACGGCCGGCGAGAGCGTCGTCCAAGCCATCGTCGAGGGGTCGTTCAACGCACATCCCGACCTCGACCCGTTCGACACTGGTGACGAGTGTACCCGGTGTGGCGAGCCACTGCTGGCGCGCTACGAGGAAGAGATGCTCGCCATCCACTGTCCCGCCTGTGGCCGGACACACGGGGAGTACTCGTTTCCGCCCGGCGGGTTGCTCGACCGGGACCAGGATGAGATTCTCTCCGCGTTCAATCAGCGGGTCCGACACCTGCACTGTCTCGCCAAAGATGGCGTCTGTCCGGAATGCAGTGGCCAGATGAAGACCGCGCTCGTCCGTGAGGGGGACTGCTGTCTCGATGTCGACCTCCGGGCAGAGTACACCTGTAGCCAATGCCAGCACCGGGTCTGCTCGACGATCGGGCTGGCACTGCTCGATCAGTCACCCGTGGTGGCGTTTTACCGGAATCACGGGATCGACATCGGAACCACTCCCTACTGGCAGCTCGAATGGTGCGTGAGCGACGCTTATACGACTGTCCGGTCGACCGATCCCTGGCGTATCGAGGTTTCGATTCCACTGGACGGCGAAACTCTCACCGTCACGCTCGATGGCGCCCTTCGTCTCATCGAGACACAGCGCCGTGATACGCGCTCGTCTGGTGGATCATACGGCGCATTGACCGGTGGCACATAGGAACGCTCGGGAGAGGGATACCACCCGCGTTGCTGCATGTATTCGGTGCACGCTGGTGTGTCGCCGTGTCCTTGCTGTCGGAGCGGCCCGCCCCGTGCGCTGCATTCCGCTCTCCGCGTCCCTCGCGACAGTACAGTCAAGTCACAGCAATCCCTCAAAAAACGGGAAAATAATATGCTGTACAAAAGCACTTAGCCTTATGCTCACAAGCAGTATAGGTTGTGAGAACGCGTGGCAGCTACTCATTCAAGATGTGCGCCGTCAGCTGTCCCCGAAGCGAGCCATCGGGAGTCAATCCGGTCGGAAGACTGCCCGGTCGGAGTTCCCCGAGGGCGCTTGTGAAGCACGCCGGGTATTGGGTGCGCCAGCCTCTGTCTATAGAAGGGGGCTACAGCAAGTCGAGGAGGCGGCCATCTCTTTCCTGACCGTAGCGATGGGCCCCAGCGGGGCAGTGTCCGACCGGTCATCCGTGTATCGACAGGGGGATCAGATGAAGGCCGGCCCGGTGAGTGATTCCTCTTCGGCAACCCGCCAGGAATGCTCCGGTTCCCATCCGAGCAACTCGGCGGCTTTCGCCGTCGAGAACCCGGACTCTTCGCCGGTCAGATCGCACTGGTCGGGGAGCGATCCGTATCCCGCGCGGACGGCCGTCGCGGTATCGACGCCGAGATAATTGTCAGGCGCGAAGGCGTTGAACACCTCGTGGCCGTCGAACTCCGCCGCCAGTGCTGCGCGGACGAGCGAGACGACGTCGCGGATGTCGACGTACGACCAGAGGTTCCCGGACGCGTCGGCGCTCTCCAGGGTGAACGCCTCACGGATCGACGTGATCCGGTATCGGCCCGGATACTGTATCCACGACGGCCGGATCGTCGCAACCGAGACGCCGAAGGCGTTTGCGACGCGGGCTGCCGCCGCCTCGCCGGCGAGTTTCGACGTCTCGTACCCGTTCCACGGGGCGACCGGGTGCTGCTCGTCGACCGGGAGGTACTCCGGGAGCGTCGGTTCCGGCCAGTGGGTGCCATACACGGTCTCGCTGGAGGCCCAGACGACGTCCGCGCCGGCCCGCCCCGCTGCTTCGAGCGTGTGGAACGTGCTCACGGCGTTGTTCTCGTAGACGTCCCCGCCGGCGTGGTTCACCTCGTGAGGGATGTTACCGAAGTGGATCACGGCAGTCGGATCGGCGTCGAGAACCGTCTCCCAGGTCCGCCCCTGCTCGGTGAGGTCCACTGCCAGGAACGTCACGCCGTCGACGTCCGTCGTCTCGGGAAGCGTCCTGTCGACCGCGACGACGTCGTAGTCGTCCCGCAAGTCGTCCACGAGCCAACTCCCTGCGTCGCCGAGCGCACCGGTGATGACGACTGTGTCCGTCATACCTCCGTGTCGGTGCGTTCACGTATAATAGACGCGACTCCCGGAGCCACTGCCGGCCGGCTCTGAGTCCGTTCCGAGCGCGCGTCGTCGCCGCGGGGGGCGGGCACGGTCGTTCGTCTCACTCGACGATGATCCTGTCGATCGCTGCCCCACACTCGGGACACCGCGGCTCCGGATCGTCGCTCGTCCCGCCGGCGATGACGCCCATGATCTCCGAGCGACACTCCGGACAGACGACGGTCTCACCTCGCGGGTGAGGACAGAGGTCCCGGTCGTCGGGAGGCATGCCCGGTGAATCCGGGGCCACGAGTATACGCTTTTCGGACAGGATGACTTATTACTGTGACGCGAATGGGGCCGTACATGGATGTCGACACCATCATCGGCGATAGCTGTGCCCGCGACTGGCAGACAGTCGACAGCGACACCGTCGATCCTGTCAGGTTCGCAGTGATCGGGCTGGGGTGGTTTACCAGAGGGCGTGCACTACCCGCGCTGGCCGACAGCGACCTGTGCGAGGCGACGGTCCTGGTCAGCGGATCCGCCGCGAAAGCCGAGCAGGTCGCTGCCGGGACCGCGGCCCAGCACGGCATCACCTACGGGGACTTCCACGATGGGGCAGCACGCGACGCCTACGACGCCGTCTACATCGCCACGCCGAACGCCCTCCACCTGGAGTACGCCGAGACGGCGGCGGCCTTCGGGAAGCACGTCCTCTGTGAGAAACCCATGGAGCGGGACACCGACCGCGCCCGGGAACTCGTCGCGGCCTGCGCGGATGGCGGCGTCGAACTCATGGTGGGGTACCGGATGCACACGGAACCTGCGGTCCGGCGTGCCCGCGAACTGATCGCGGGGGGATACGTCGGCGACCCGGTTGCTGTCGACGGTGACATGTCCCAGCGACTGCTCGACCGCGTCAACCCCGATCCCGACCAGTGGCGTCTCGATCCCGACCTGGCGGGTGGCGGCGCACTGTTCGACATCGGCATCTACCCGCTCAATACCGCCCGGTTCCTGCTTGACGCCGATCCCGTCGCAGTCACCGGACGGACGTCTCACACCCACGAGGCCTTCGCCGGGGTGGACGAGACCGTCTCGTTCGCCCTGCTGTTCCCCGGGGACGTGACCGGACGGTGTTTCGCCAGTCACAACGCCCGCCAGGCCAGTTCGATCACCGTCACCGGCACCGAGGGAACTGTCCGGGTCGAACCGGCGTTCTTCCAGGACCAGGACCGGCAACTGCACCTCTCCCGGGGTGAGGGCCGTGCGACGGTCGAACTCGACCGGGTCGACCAGATGCGCGAGGAGTTCGACTACTTCGCCGACCGACTCCGTGGATCGGCGCCGATACTGCCGGACGGGGACCACGGGCTCGTGGACATGCGGACGATGGAAGCCGTCTACGAGGCTGCCGAGACCGATCGGTGGGTTTCGATCGCGTAGAGCAACCGCGCCGGATTTCGGAGCGACGACGGCTCCAGCCGTCCGTCTCAGACGTCGGTGAACCCGTCGTGGAAGCCGACGAGTTTGGTCCGCGAGAAGTGTTCGACTGCGTACTTGATGCCCTCCTTGCCGACGCCGCTGTCCTTGAAGCCGCCATAGGGCATGTGGTCGGCCCGGAAGCCGCTGACGGTGTTTATGTTGACGCCGCCGGCGTCGATCTCGTCCGCGGCCCGTTTCGCGCGGTCGATGTCCTGGGTGAACAGCCCGGCCTCCAGTCCGTAGTTGGTGTTGTTCGCCTCGGCGATCGCCGCGTCGAAGTTCGGGACCGGGATGACCGGCACCAGCGGACCGAACGTCTCCAGTCGGGCGGCGGGCATGTCGGGCGTGACATCCGAGAGGACCGTCGGTTCGAAGACGCGGTCGCCGAGTTCGCCGCCGTAGGTACCCCCACACTCGACTGTCGCCCCCTGCGCGACGGTCTCCTCGAATATGTCGACCACCGTCCGGAACTGGTCGTCGTCGATCATCGCCGCGACGTCGGTGTCCTCGTCGAACGGATCGCCGAGTGTCAGCGACTCGGCCGCGCCGACCAGTTCCTCGACGAACGCCTCCTCGATTGACTCCTGGACGAGTACCCGTTCGACGCTGTTACAGACCTGTCCCGCGTTCGAGCAGGCACCGCCGACGACCTGCTCGGCCGCCGCCGCGAGGTCCGTGTCCTCCCAGACGATCGTCGGGTCGTTGCCACCCAGTTCGAGCGTGAGTTCTTTCATCCCGCTGTTGTTCGCCAGGTGCTTGCCGACGGTCGTGCTCCCCGTAAACGATATCGCCTCGACGGCGTCGTGGGCGAGGAGTTCGTCGCCGACGGTCGACCCGTCGCCGGTAACGAGGTTCACGAGGCCGTCAGGGGCGTCGTGTTCCTCGGCGGCCTCCTGGAGGAACTCGAAGAGCAACACCGAGACCAGCGGCGTGTTCGTCGCCGGCTTTCCGACCACGGCGTTGCCGGCCGCCAGCGCCGGGCCGACCTTGTGAACCATCAGG
>JAHENO010000064.1 GCA_018609945.1 Haloarculaceae archaeon
CCGCCCTGCTCCTCGTGGGCGCGCAACAGCGAATAGAGCGTCTCGGAGGCCGCCGACTCGTAGAAGAGGTAGTTGACGTCGTCCAGCGCGACCACCAGCACGCGGTTCTCGTCGACCAGCCGGTCGGTCACCTGCGAGAACAGCTTCTTGAACGAGATGCCCGACGACGGTGGTTCGTAGTCGAAGACGCCCTCGAACAGCCGCGAGAACACCGAGTAGCGCGTGGAGTTGACCTGACAGTTGACCCGCACCGCCTCGACGTCGGTCTGGGCCTGCAGTTCGTCGAACATGATCTGGACCGCCGTGGTCTTGCCCGTGCCGGGCGGCCCCTGTGCCATGACGTTCAGCGGCCGCGAGCCCCGCACCGCCGGCCGCAGCGCGTACTTCAGGCTCTCCATCTGCGTCTCGCGGTGTTTGAACGTCTCGGGGACGTAGTCGATCTCGAAGACGTGCTCGTTTCTGAACACGGACTCGTCCCAGGACAGCATCCCCTCCTCGGGGTCGTCCGTCATCACTTTCACCGAGCTTTCCGCGCTACTTAAGGATACTGGGGGCCACCCGTCTCCCTTTCGGGCTGACGCCGTGGGACCGTCACGCGTTTGCCTGCCGGTGGTCGGTTCGGCTCTCGATCTCGTCCAGACACTCGGCGAGTCGTCGGCCGTCCCGGGTCATCGACACCGCCGTCGTGTCGCGGTCGTAGGCGATCGCGTTCTCCTCGGCCAGTTTCGGGAGGTGCATGTGATGGAGACGGATCTGTAGCCGTTCGCCCGCGGCCGTCCGGCGGTCCGCTCCGCCGAGTTGCTCGGCCAGGTCGTCCAGCGTCACCGGCCCCGACTCGGTCATCAGACACCTGAGGACTGCCCGCCGGAGTTCGTGTCCGAGGAGCGAACAGACCGTGTCGGTGTCCCACTCTAGTTGGTTCTCTGGCACGGAGGTACGTGAGAGAGTGATAGACAAAAATATCCGCCGTAATCCGTTACTGTAATAATTCTGTTATTACTGGGGAGGCTACCCCGTCTCGCTTGCGCCGTGGTCGACGGACAGGATATCGAGATTTTCGTCCAGGGACACCACCAGCGTGTCCCCATCGACCGGGACAGTTACCCGGAACCGGTAGGGATCGGTTTCGACGGCAGTCTCCGTGATGTCCCGGACGAATCGCGCGTTGTCCGACGTGAGTTTCCGGAGCGGGACCTTCTCGTCGAGCCCGCGTCTGTGGAAGAAGGCGATGACTGCGGGGTGATTCAGCGCAGCGAACCACATGACCGTCCGGCGGCTGTACAGACAGTTCTCGCACTCGTAGCGCGACCACACTTCGTAGCGCGTGTCACACTCCGGACATAGCCCCGAGTCCCCGGTCTCGTGGTCGGGACAGACGTCGTGGGAGACGGCGATCCGGCCCGCACACTCGGGACAGACGCCCTTCATCATCGGTGCGATCTTCGAGTCGTAGAGGACGTGCGCGGCGTCGATGATCTCCTCGCGCCCGCGCCCCACGAGTCCGGCCGGCGGAAACTCGTAGTGCATGTAGGTGCCATCGGGATACCCATCTCCGAGGGCGCCGCCGCAATCAGTACACCGTACGGAGATGACCTCCTCGTCGTAGACCATCTCGACCGTCCCGCCACAGTAGAGACACCGTTCGCTCGTCGTGTCGGGTGGAATCGACGGGTCGGAGGTGATGGTGCCGGCGAGGACTGCGCGCACGACCTGCTCGCCGGCGAACCGGAGGACGTACCCCTCGTCGGTCTTCCTGACGAAGTGGCCGGTCAGCTTGCCGAGGTGATAGCTGAAGTTCCCCTTGTCGCCGGGGGCCACTTTCCTGCGGAGGTCGGCGAACGAACACGGACCCTCCGCCTCCCACAGCGTCCGCAGGACCTCGAGCCGCGTCTCGTTTCCCAGGATAGCGAACGCTTCCTCCGCAGGGATCCCCTCGATTTCTGCACTGTCCACGGGGGCGTCCATACGCTACCATCTCCTCGGAAACCGAAACTTCTTGCGGGACGGTGGCCAGCTGCCTGTGCGTTTCGTAGCGGCCGCGAATCCATTCATAAGGGGGGTTCCATTCCGGACGAAACCGGGTCCCTGGAATCCGGGGGTTTGCAGCCGGCAGAGTCAGAGAGTTGAGTCTGTCGTCCCGGATTCTGCGGCCTCCGTGGCGACGAGCTGGGTGTAGGTTTCCGCGGCCGTGGCGAGGAAGAAGACGGTGAGGAGTGCCGAGCCGACCTCGCTGAGGAGGAATCCGAGCACGTCCGGGAGGAAAAGCGCCGGAATCCCGAAGACGACACTCACGACGATTGCGACGACTACGACGATGACACCGAGAGCGAACAACACGAGGCGGTGACCACCGGTCAGTTGCCAGCTGGACTGAAACCCCTCGACGAAGTTCTCGTCCTCCACGGCGACGAAGATTGTCCAGAAGAAGAGGCTCACGAGCAAGAACAGTCCCGGGATGACGAGCAAGACGAAGCCGATCGCCACGGCGATTCCGAACACGATGCCCCCGACGACGAAGTTCACTCCAGCCCACGCGATGTTCCGCCTGGCGAAATCCCGTGGAATCGTCTCGGTTTCGCCGGCGACGAACGTCCGTATCGCGGCGATCGTGACGACCACAGAGACGATCGCGAGGAGCAACGAGAGGACGCCGGCGATGCCCGGCGAGAGTCCGAGCGACGGCCCGGCGGGCCCCCCTCCCCCCGCCGGAGCCATGTCTCCTGGAATCGAATCGGCCGGGACCGGCTCGACCTCGACCGAGAACAGCGCGCTCAACAGCGAGATGACGTAGAATATCACGGCGAACTGCAGACCGGTCGGTGCGATCGTGCGCTCGTATCCCCCCTCGAGGACGGCCGAAATGTCGATGGCCATACGCTGATTTCTCGAAGCCTCTTGAAAAAAGTATGTCGCCGATACCGACGGCCGGCAGTGTTGGGCGGTGCCTAACGGTTCGTTCGATCCCCCCGGTATTGCCCGTCGGCGGATCGAATCAGAACTTCTCCAGCAGCGAGTCGTAGAATTCCCGTTCGCCGTCGCCGCTGTCCCCATCGCCGTCTGCGAGTTTCTCGACGATGAGTTCCGGCGTCGACCTGGCCAGTCGCCCCTTGACCGGCGAGCGCTCGACCTGTAATTCGCCGTCTTCCAGGCCTTCGGCCTCGATGCCGTCGACAGCGATGGGATGGTCGGCGGCCTCCCGGATTTCGCGGGCGAGGTGGGAGACGAACACCGCCGTCGCGCCGTATTCTTCGAGTTCCTCGAGGAGGCCGGCCATGATGTTCGCGCTCGCACCGGGTTCGGTGATACTCTCGAGTTCGTCGACCAGGACGAGCGCCGACCGGTCGGCCAGCCCCGCCACGAGGGCGCCGAAGTCCCGCAGCGTCGACTCGAAGGCACCCGCGTCCAGCGTCCCCTGGGTCTTGGCGTGGTAGTGGAGTTCCTCGACGCGTTCGAGGCGGGCGCTGTCGGCGGGCACCGGCAACCCCATGTGTGCGAGCGTGACGACCAGGGCCACCAGGTCGAGCGTGGAGGTCTTCCCGCCGCTGTTGACCCCCGTCAGCAGCGCCACCCCGTCGACGCTGTAGTCGACGGGTTCGACGTCCTCGAAGGGAACGTCCAGCAGCGGCGACCGGCCGCCCTCGATGGCGAAGCCCTCGCCGCCAAAGTCGGGCAGCGTGGCCTCGAAGTCCGCGGCAAAGCGGGCGATCGCGAGTTCGACGTCCAGTTCGAGGGCGGCGTCGACGAGGCCGGTGGCGCCCTCTCGCATGGCTGCGAGATCACGGGCGAGCGAGCGCTTGCGCCGGGCCGCCCGGCGGTCCCGCGCCGCGGTCAGTTCCTCGCGGAGCCGGCTCACGACCGCCGCCTCGTGTTCGACCGGATACGTGGGTTCGTCGCCGAAGGCCCGCCGGGCGAGGTCCGCAGTGTCCTGCAAATCGAGCGCGTCGACGAGGTGTTCGCGGGCTGCCGTCACGGCGTCGGCGTACTCGTCGGCGAGTTCGCGTTCGAGCAGCGAATCGACGCCCGCCCCCCGCTCGACGAGCGACAGCAGGTCCGTCCCCTCGATGGTGACGTCGCGCTGTTCGATGGCGTCCCGGAGCCGGTCGTTCGCGACGCGCTCGGCCTCCGAGACGGCCGCGTCGAGGTCGTCGACGGCCGTCGAGAGCCGGTCGAGTTCCTCGTCGCCGCGCACGGACCCGTCGGGACCGAGTTCCGCGAGGGCACCCTCCAGGGTGTCGAGGTCACAGGGTGGGTCCATGCCGGCGGCGCGGTGGACCCGG
>JAHENO010000065.1 GCA_018609945.1 Haloarculaceae archaeon
CCCCAACATGAGCGGCAAGTCTACGTACATGCGCCAGGTGGCGCTCATCTCGATTCTGGCCCAGGCCGGGAGCTTCGTTCCGGCCAGCGCCGCGCGGCTGACGGTCGTCGACCGGGTATTCACGCGGGTCGGTGCGAGCGACGACATTGCCGGGGGTCGGTCCACGTTCATGGTCGAGATGACGGAACTCGCGGACATCCTTGACGGCGCGACCGACCGGTCGCTCGTCTTGCTCGACGAGGTGGGTCGCGGCACCAGCACGGCCGACGGCCTCGCCATCGCGCAGGCGGTCACCGAATTTCTCCACGATCGGACGGGTGCGTTCGTCCTCTTCGCGACACACCACCACGACCTGACCGCCGTCGCCGCCGACCTCGGGGACGCGTTCAACCTCCACTTCCGAACTGGCCACGACGACGGCGATATACTCTTCGAACATGCCGTGGAGCGGGGGTCTGCGGCCGCTTCCTACGGCGTCGAGGTGGCCGCGACTGCCGGCATCCCCGACGCGGTAGTCGGCCGGGCGCGCGAGTTGCTATCGGACCAGCGCGCTCCCGACGATAGACCCACCGGCACGACGCGCGGTATCGGTCACAGTGGCGACCGGGAACTCCGAGCGAACGGCCACGGCGAGATACCGGCTGAAATCCGTGACCGCCTGCTCTCCGTCGACGTTGCGACGATGACGCCGCTGGAGGCCCTCAATACGCTCGCCGAGTTACAGCGGGAGCTGGAATAGCACACACTGACTGCCGTAGTTCATTACCGGGTCGACCGCACGAGCGGGCGGCCGACCTGGAAAATAGCTACAACAGTCAGTATTACTCGGGGGGTTCCAGCGGGACGAATTCGAGGCCGCGTTTGGCCAGCAACCGGCGGGCGCGGTCGGTCACCGAGGGCGCGACGAGGACGCCACGGACCTCCCGGCCGGCGTGGAGGTCGCGCTCGAGCGCGTCGACGTACCGCGTCAGCTGCCCGACCGCGTCGGGGCCGACCCGCCGACGCTTCAGTTCGACGACAACCGCGGCGCCGTCGGCGTCTGCGCCGAAGATGTCGACCGCGCCCGCCGGCGTATCCCGCTCCGTCGCACGGGGTTCGAAACCTGGCTCGATTAGCGACGGCTCGTCGAGGATGCGTTTCCGCAGGTCGTCCTCCGTGCCCGTCAGCGCCAGGTCGCTGGCGTCGGTCCCGTCGTAGGCGACGGCATGATCGAGCCGCTCGAAGCGAACGACCAGCAACTCCTCGGGGGTCGAGCGCTCGCTCCGCACGACGAGGGTGCTCCCCTCAGTCATCACGTCGTGGGAACAGCCCGGAGGTTGCCAGTTGACGGGCTGTTGGCCCTCGTCGGTATGGACGAGCACCGTGCCGTCGGGCTTGAGGACGACCAGACGGTCGCCGGGTCCGAGCGTACTCGCAGCTCGCCCCTCGTAGTCGACGGTACACCGACCGAACAGCGTCACCATCGCGTCTCGTTCGAGCCCGGAGTCGACGAGTGTGCGGGCCTCGTCGGTGGTCGGCTGCGTCTGGGTCCGCGGACCGTCACTCACGCGACGCTGTAGTCTGCCGTGACACTAAAGGGCCACTGTCGGAGACCACTGGTGGGGCAAACAGGTGACACAGCCGCCTGTCGGTGCGATGGTAAGCCGCTCCCGGAGCGTCGTAATGACTGCTGTAGTCCATCACCGGATCGACCGCACGATGTCGCGGGGTCGACCTGGAAAATAGCTACAGCAGTGATTATCAGTCACGGCGTGGTGTGTCGCGCGACGGCGGGCCACGCCGTGGCACTGGTCAGGTCACGGGTCCGGTGGCCGCCCCTCCATATATAAAAGGTCGCACGTACCGATACCCCGCCAGACGACGTACAGTTCCCGTCCCCGCAGCTGGCGTGCGACACCGAGGAGTGCGAAGGGCGCTGCTGACGCCGGCAGGTCCCCCGATTCGAGAGCGTCCACCAGACTGCCCTTGAACTCGCGAAACGTCGCGCGGACGTTCCTGGCGTCCTGCAGGGAATAGACCTCGACTGCTGTTCCTGCTTCGAGGCGGCACTCGGTCCCATCCAGTGGAAGCCCGAACCACAGCGCGAGGAACGTCCTCTGTCCTCCCTGCTCCCGGTAGAGCAGTTCGGTCCCGAGGTAGTCCAACCCAACCACAGCCCGGGTGAAACTACTTACAGATCGGTCGTACGCCCAGGAGACCGGTAGGTCGGACGGGACAACACCGGCACAGACGGCGGACAGCGCACGGTCGGTCCCGCCCCACCGGGAGTGGTACACGTGCCATCCCTCGCTCCCCTGGCGCTGGACCAGGGCCGCACGTTCAGCCATCGTTGCCACCGACGACGAGCGATCCCATCGCGGGTAGCTGGTCCCCTCCTCCGGTAAAAACATCCGGAGGTGCGGACGGCGCGTTCGCCGGTTGGTCGGATAAATGACAAAAATATTAACTGAATTGCGTGCATATACTCACACATGACCGGGGACTGGGTATTCGGCGCTATCGCGGTCCTTACCCTGCTCCACGGGGTCGTACTGCTGTATGCGTATCGGCGGGGCCAGCCTGCGGACTTTGACGGCGGTGCCGACGCCGAGACGTACGCCACAGATACCGACGTCGAATGTCCCAGTTGTGGCGAACTCAACGAGCGGGGGTACCAATTCTGCCGTCGGTGTGTGTCCGAACTTCCCGCGGCGATGTCGTACATGAACGAGTCGTCTGCGCTGGCCAGTCGGCGGACGCTGTAACGATCGGCTGGCGGAGGAAATAGTATCGGGGCCGCTGGTCACCGCCGGTGCCGACTCTCCCGATTCTCCCCGGTAACATATCCTGATCGGAGAGCCAGGTGAGTCGCCTGCTTCGTGCGATTTCTGACCAGGAACCCTCTGCGCGCGGGGGACATACCAGTACGGTCAGATCCCACCTTCTGATACGGATTGCTGTAGCTATTTTCCGGTCCGACTGCACGGAGTCTTGCGGTCGGTCCGGTACAGAACTACCGCAATCCGTATGAGAGAGGAGCTGGTACGAATCCCCACCGGTTCCCCGTCGATGGTCGGGGATTCCCGGTCCGGGTTCTCTTCGGTTCCGATCCCGGAGCGTATTAGTCGCGGCTGCCCCCACCGACAGTGTGGCCCGGGAAAACGGCCGGTACGTCGTGTTGGGGAGCGCCGTCGTTGCGAATTTCGGGCAGTTCGGGGCCCGGATCGCGATCAGCCCGTTCGTCCTGGCAATCGCCGCCACGTTCGGCCGCTCGAAGGGTGAGATCGGACTCGTGCTGACGCTCATGTGGGCAATTTACGCACTGTTCCAGTTTCCCAGCGGCGTCTTCGCCGACCGGCACGGCGAGCGGCTGGTCGTGCTCCTCGCGCTCGCTCTGGCGACAGTCGGCGCGGTGCTGGTCGCGTGGGCGCCGACCTTCCTCGCGTTCGCGCTGGCTGCGGTTGTTCTGGGGAGCGGCGCCGGGATGTACTTCCCGGCGGGAACGGCGTTGCTGGATCGGCGCTTCGACCAGACCGGGCAGGCGTTCAGCTTTCACTCCGCGGGCGGCCCGGTGGCCGGGCTCGCCGTGCCTGTGGGCGCGAGCCTCGTCGCCGCCCGCTACGACTGGCGTCTCGGCGTCCTCGTCGGCGCGACGGCAGCAGCAATCGGATTTCTCGCTATCGCATTCACCATGGGATCGACCCCTGCGGCCAGCCCGGACATGCGGATTCGCGACCGTCTCATCCCGACGACCGCGTTCGACATCCTCTCGCGTCCGCGCGTCGCCTTCACGACGCTGCTCGGCGTTCTCGGAATGTACGTCTTCCAGGCGTTCGTCTCGTTTTTCCCCGCATTCCTGCAGGAGTATCACGGACTGTCGACGGAGGGATCCAGTTTCGCGACCGGGGTCGCGTTCGTGCTGATCGCGGCCGTCCTGCCGCTGGTCGGCCGGGCCGGCGACACCGTCGGCCGGGATATCTTCCTCGTCGTACCGTTTCTCGTGACTGCGGCCGGGTTCGCAACGCTGCTGGTGCCGGTGGGGCGTCCGGCCATCGCCGCCGGCGTCCTCCTGGTCGGAGTCGGGCTCACCTGGGGTGGCGTCCTCCAGTCGCGGTTCATGCTTGAGTTCGCCGACGACGAGCGCGGCACCGGATTCGGACTCGTCCGCACGACGTTCGTCCTCCTCGGATCGGTCGGGAGCGCCGCGACGGGCTTTCTCGCCGACGCGGGTGGCTGGCCGCTCGCCGTGGGCGTGATCGTCGCGTTGCTCGTGCTCGCAGCCGCGCTGGTGGGCGGGAATCGTCTGCTCGGTCTCGGACTCTAATTCCCGGCGTCGACCGCCGGGCTGTTACTCGCGCATCCGGTCGCTCGCCCGGCGGAACAACCCTCTGAGGGTTCGCACCTCTCGCCCGGTCGGGTGTGCCCGTCCCAGGAGTCGCCGCCAGAGCCGCCGGGTCTTCGGGCGCTTTTCCTCGGGGTGTCCGAGCGCGACCAGGAACTCCGCGAACTGGTCGTGGAGTCCCTCGATGGCCCGTGGCTCTGCCCGGTCGCGTATCTCCGGGGTCTGGGTCTCCGCGACGGTGAGCCGGCGGAGTTCGTAGAGGACGACCGTCGCGGCCTGCCCGAGGTTGAGCACCGGATACTCGTCGCTCGCAGGGATGGCACACACCCGGTCCAGGCGTGCCAGTTCCGCGTTCGTGAGTCCCGTCGACTCGCGCCCGAACACGAGACAGACACTCCCGTCGACGGCCTGTAACTCCTCGGCCAGAGCCGCGGGAGTCACGAACGGGTAGCGGACGTGGCTGGTCGCGTCCTCGTTCGTGATCGCGGTACACCCGACCGTGTGATATCCCTCGACGAGCGCGTCGAAGCTGACTTCGCGGGCGTCGGGAAGGATGTCCTCCCGCGCCCGACCGGCAAAGCCGTAGGCTTCGCCGTCCGGGTCGAGGGTCGGTGGGTCGACGAGCAACAGGTCCGACAGCCCGAAGTTCTTCATGGCGCGGGCGATGGTGCCCACGTTCCCGGGCGTCTCGGCGTCGACGACTGCCACCGCTATCGACGGTCCGGTCATACGTCGAGGTCGTCGAGGTTCACGTCGAGTGCCTCGCGCTCCGCGTCGGCCATCTCGTCGAGCTGTCGTTCGACCTCGTCGATGCCCTCGGATTCCGTCGGATGGCCGTCCTCGGACAGGTCGTCGGGGTGGCGCTGGACGTGGTCGAGACCGCCATATCCCTCGGGAGCACGACCACCGTCGAGGAACCACTCGTGGAACTCGTCCTGGAGGTCGGCGCTCCCCGCGAACGCCTCGCCGCCCAGTTCACGAAACCAGTAGAGGAAGTCCGACTCGTGTTCGTTACAGAGCAGCACCTCCGCGAGGGGCTCCCCGTAGACGATGGTTCCGGGGTTGCACTCCTCGACATTTTCCTCGCCGTGGATCAGCCAGCAGGCGTTGCATGGTTCACCCATGAGCGACGAGAGGCGGACGATCCTGTGCCGGGTATCAGCGGGCATCTGATCGAGGTCGCGGATCGCGCCATCCTCGCCGAAGACGTCCTCCTCGTCGAACCGCCAGCCCCGGAGGCCGATCGAGACTTTGCCCATGTTCGTCCGTAGGCTATCGGCCGACAAAAAGGGCCTGAAGCGCACCCAGCCGACTCGCCCGGAGAGTACCGTCTGCGTCGGGGCCGCCACGCGACCGGCCGGAGCGGAACGCGTCCCTTATCTGATTCCCAGCCAACACACGTACATGCAAACAGTCGACGCTGCTGGCTTGCCGATCGGCGACGACGCCCCGCCCCGAATCATGGGTGTGTTGAACGTCAGCCGCGAATCACCCTACGATCCCTCCGTCTTCGACGAGTCGGGTCCGGCAGCCCGCTACGTCGACGAGGAACTCGTCGGCGAGGGCGCCGATATCGTCGACATCGGTCTCGAATCGGCGAACAAGCGCTTCGAGGTACTCAGCGCCGAGGAAGAACTCGACCGTCTGGACACCGCCGTCGAGACCATCGCGTCCGTTTCGGGAGACGCGGTCTTCTCAATCGAGACACGCTACCACGAAGTTGCAGAAGAGGCTCTCTCGCGAGGGTTCGACATGGTCAACGACATCTGTGGGTTCGCCGATCCCGAGATGCCACGGGTCTGCGAGGATTACGACGTCGCCGTCGTGAAGATGGCCAGTCCGCCGGACCTCGAACGGCCCGGCGCCGTCGAACGGGTCGACGACATCTACGACGCACTCTGCCGTGGTGGCCTGACCGACAAGACGATCGTCGACCCGGCTTTCGGCGGCTGGAGCGAGGAGAAGACGCTCGCTGACGACCGCGAGACGTTCAGCCGACTGCGGGAGTTCCGGGCCATCGGCCAGCCTATTCTGGTCTCGATCAACCGCAAGAACTTCTTGCGACAACTCGCCGGCCGGAGCACCGAAGAGGCGCTCCCGGTGTCGCTGGCCGCGACGTCGATGGCCGTGGAGCGGGGTGCACACGTCATCCGCACCCACGACGTCGCCGAGACGCGCGACGCGGCACTCGTCGGGGACGCCTTCTCCCGCGAACGCGTCCGCGACCCGGACGCGGGCGCCACCGAACTCGACGTCACGACCGTCGGAGAGGCACGACGCCACCTCGCGGGTGTCGACGAGCGGTCGTCCGAAGCCCGGGGAAGCGGTCGCGATCGGGCCGCCGAACACGCCGTCTCCAGACTCGTCGCAGTCGAGGGCTTGTCGGCCTCCGCACGCGAACGCCTGACGGGGGCCGTCGATGACACTCCCGTGGTCGCCGTGTCCGCAGGTGGGACTGTCTTGCTCGGGGGCCCCGTGGCCCATCTCCGAAGTCTCCCGGAGTCCCTCTCGGAGTCGTCGGAACTCGCTCGGGCGCTGGACCGACTCCGGGACCTCCAGTAGACCGGTTCGGGTCAGGATAGGTCGGCCGACTCTCGGGGAATCAGGGACTCGCGACGGGGTCCCGCTCCCAGAACGGGCTCGACTTGTCGAGTTTCGGCACCCACGTGTCGGATTCCCGGGCGAGCATCGCGACCCGCGAGCGTTCGACCTCCTTGAGAACGTCGTGGTGGGGGAGGTACTCGCGCATCTCCGCTGCGAACTCGCGGACCTCGCTGTGATCGGGCATCGAATCCCGGTCCAGGCGCCCGCGCGAGTGGCCCACGTGCATGTACGCCTTCAGTTCGACGAAGTCGGCGTCCGCGCGGTCGCACATCGCAGCGTACCATTCGGGGTGGTGCATGTTGTGCTCGCGGACGAGAGTGGTCCGGATGACCGTCCGCGTCTCGTCCTTGTCGGCGAGGACGTCCAGCGTCTCGATGAGCGACTCCCAGGCGTCGTCCTCGACAGCTTTGACAGTCGAGTCGAAGGTCGCGCGGTCCGGGGCGTCGACAGAGATGTACAGCTGTGTCGGGTCGCACTCGGCCAGCACGTCCGGTTTGGTGCCGTTGGAGACGAGGAACGTCGTGATGTCGCGGTCGTGGAAGGCCTCGATGAGTTCCGGCAGATAGGGATACAGCGTCGGTTCGCCGTCCAGGGAGATGGCGACGTGGCGTGGTTCCATCGCCTCCTCGAAGCGCTCCCGGGGGACCTGGTCGTTGCCGCCAAAGCCGGAGAGGAGTTTCGTCTGCAGGCGGATCGAGGCGTCCACGACCGCCTCGGGGTCGTCCCACTCGACCCCGTCGAGTTCGTAGGCGTGGCCCGCGTGGTCGCGCCAGCAGAACACGCACCGCTCGTTGCACTTCACCACGGGCGTCATCTGAATGCAGCGGTGTGATTCGATGCCGTAGAAGACGTTTTTGTAACACTTCCCCTCCCCGCGCAGGGCGTTTTTCGTCCACCCACAGGTCTGTGTCGCGGTGTGGTTCTCGCTGTGGTAGTCGGGGTCCGACACCTGCTTTGGGCCCCCGTCGGCGTCACTCATACCCCGGCTTGCGTCTTCCCGACGCATAACACCCACGGTGAGCACGGGGGAATGGCTAACTCACCAGGATTTATACTCCCGGCTATAACTTCGTGAAGATACTCGACCCCACGGGGTGTCGAAATTTCTCACGGGCTTGTAGCCGGCAGTATTAGATCTGTATCGTCAAAATCCCCAGTCGGGATGGCACTGGGGGGCGGCGATCCGTGACTGGCCGAAAGATGACGGACTCCCCTAGCGAATTTCAACGGTAGCTGTCAGAGGCACGGGAGTCCAAGCAGAATGTCGCAACTATGCATATTGAATCTGGTGCCTGAATTGCCAGGGTGTTTATAAGGAACCTGTTCGATACTGGCAGGCTGCCAGTCACAGATCCTTCTCCACCGTTCTCTCCCCTACAGCAAACGCCATTCCGACGAATCGCAGGGATTATTGGCGCCCTCGCCAGAGGGTAGTGTACTATGGCCAAGAAACGCGGACAGACGGGGAGCGCCGGACGGTTCGGGGCGCGATACGGGCGGATCGCCCGTCGTCGCGTCGCCGAGATAGAGGACGAGATGCGCGAGGACCACAAGTGTCCCGACTGCGGCGCCGACCGGGTCGAGCGTCAGGGCACCGGCGTCTGGGAGTGTGGCAGCTGTGGCTACACGTTCACTGGCGGCGCCTACAAGCCGGAGACGCCCGCCGGCAGGACGGTCGGCCGGTCGATTCGCGCGGCCCTCGCCGAAGAGGAGGGGGACGAGGCATGAGCTACAAGTGTTCCCGCTGCAAGCGCGACGTGACGCTCGACGAGTACGGCGGCGTCCGGTGTCCGTACTGTGGCCACCGCGTCCTCCTGAAAGAGCGCAGCCGTGACATCAAGGAAGTCGACGTCGAGTAGTCCCCACGACGCTGTTTTCTCTCTCGAGTACGACGACGCCGAGCGTGCCCGCCGCGTCGAGCGCGCCCTGGCGCCCGAGGTTGGCGATATCGCGGGTGAGCGCACGCGGGTTTCGGTGGCGCGGGACGACGACCAGATCGACGTGGCGGTCGAGGCCGACGACCTCGTCGCTCTCCGGGCCGGATTGAACACCTGGCTGACGCTGGTCGCGGTAGCCGAGTCCGCGGGCGGCGTCGGGTACTGATTCGCCTGTGTTCGAGCAATTGCCAGCGTCTCCGCGTAGCGTGCCCGCTGAATGCCACAGCCGGACCCGACAGAGAATCTTCGACAGAAGGCACTCAGACCCGGTCGGTTACAGCGACCAGGTTGACCGCGAGACCGACCACGGACAGAACGGCAGCGGCGGCCAGGTCCGCCTCACTGGTTGGGAGCAGTCCGGCCGCGCTGACAGACGTGACCCAGACCCCGTATCCGGCGCCCGCGACGAGCAGGACCAGTCCTGCAATGCCGGTCAGGAGCGTGCCGGTCGAGCCGAACCTGCCAGGCTCCCGCTGCTCCTCGTAGCTGTCCAATACCGACCACATACTGTCGACGATATCTTCTTCCAGGTCCTCGACCTGCCCTTCGATGTATCTGTGCAGTGTCTCTTCGTGTTCGGCGAGTTTGTCCGCCGTTTCCGAGAGCTCCTCTTCCTCTTGCTCGATGGCCTGCTCGCGCTCGTCCAACTCTTTTTCGCGCTGGTTCAGGCTCGCTTGCTTGTCCTGGAGGCGTTCCCGCAGTTCCGTCAACTCCTCCTCGCGGGCGTCGAGATTCGATTCGTACGCATCGAGCTCCCGCTCGCGCTCGTCGAGGTTCTCGCTTCTCTTGTCGAGACCCAGTTCCCGCTCGTTCAGCCGGCGCTCTTCCTCGGCGAGTTCCCGTTTGAGCGCCTCGGTCGTGTCCGCTGTGTCGGGTGTTTCGTCCGCAGTCGTCCCCGTCTCGTCGGACGTGGTCTCCCCCTGTGCTTCCGGGCTGGCCTCTTCCGCACCCTCGTCCTGGTCCGTCGAACGCTCATCCGAATCCGTCGCGTCGCTCTCGGATGCCGTCGACTCCCCGTCCGGATCCGACACCGTCTCGTCTGACCCTGTTTCGGTCTGTTCTGAGTCCGGGTTCTCGCTCATATACAGTGTCTTCTCCCGAATGCGACGTTTGATGGCCGGGATACTTAGTCTGTCGCTCCCAGCGGTGTTGATGCCTGCGATAAGACAGCTGGTCGGAAGTCAGGAAAGGTACTAAGCTGTGTCGGCTCGGACAGTGCGCGACGGGCGACTGTGATGTATCGCTTCTCGTGGGACCCAGGATACGCAAGGTGGCAACCCTCTCGGGGACGTCATTCGATATCGCTGACTTCGACCCGCCACGTGCCGTCACCTCCTGCGGACTGAACTACACGTCTGGCTGTTCTCCCTGGGTGTGACGGACCGTTCGGCGCTTGCGGTTCGGTACGACCACCCGCCTGGACGGAGAAATCGGAGTGAGATGCGTGGGTTTAACACGCCGGCTCTCCAGGTGAGAGGTATGCAAGGCAATCTGCCGCCCGAGGCACAGGAGAAGCTCGAAGAACTGCAGGACCTCCAGGAGACAGCCCAGCAGGTCGCGGCCCAGAAACAGCAGGCAGAGACCGAACTCAACGAGTCGGAGACGGCACTCGCGGAACTCGAAGACGTCGACGAGGAGACGACGATGTACCGCGAGGTCGGTGAGTTGCTCGTCAAGACCGACTACGAGGAGGCCCAGGCGGACCTCGAGGAGAAAGTCGAGAGCCTCGAACTCCGCGTCGAAACCCTCGAGAAACAGGAGGAGCGCGTCCAGCAGCAGTTCGAAGAACTCCAGCAGGAGCTCCAGCAGATGCTGGGCGGCATGGGCGGTGGCGGCGGCCCAATCGGCGGCCCGGGCGCCGGCGGCGCATAATGACACCGCCGGACGACCCCGACGACGCCGAGGTCGTCCGGACGGCCGCGAATGCGGCCGAGGACGTCGTTTTCTCCCGGTACGACCGCTCCGAGATCGACGACCTGGACGTGACTGTCACGTTCGAGGAGGGGATTTTCGAAGTCGACGTCTATCTCCACGCCGAGGGACGCCCCGACCCCGACCGGGTCGCCGACGACGCCGCCCTGGCCGCGCGCGGTGCCGTCGACGACCTGCTCGAATGACCGGGTACTGACCAGGTACTCTCGAAATTTGCTGTCAGCGGAGAATACGTCGGCGCGAGCGGGCGTCGATACGTCCCGTCTCAGGGAGGGGCTGCGTGACCGAATGGCGTCAGCGGGATGCGTTTTCGTGGGGGGGGACGGGCGGCGTTATGCGTCGCTCTGGTTCTCGACGTCATCGACTTCGTCGTCTGCCTCATCCTGGTCCTGCTCGTCTTCGTCCTCGACGTCCTCGCTATCGTCGTCCTCGCTATCGTCGTCCTCGCTACCGTCGTCCTCGCTGTCGGCATCCTCGCCTTCCTCAGCCTCTTCGTCGCCGTCGTTTTCGGCGTTTTCATCAGTGGCTTCGTCGTCAGTGGCCTCGGCGTCAGCAGCGTCTTCGCTCTCGTCCGCGGCAGAGTCGTCAGGGGTAACCGAACTGATTTCCTCGCCGAGGTTCGACAGCGAACCGTCGATCTTCTGGTTGATGAGGTCGTGAATCTGGCTCACGAAGGTGGGGGCCTGGGAGGGCATGTCGGCGGGCGGGCCCTGCCTGTCGACGGGTGCCTCGCCGTTACCCTCCGCGGCGTCCGACTCGTCCTCTGCGGTGTCTGACTCGTCCCCGGCCGCGGCCGCGGGCGGGCCGTTGGCCGCCGCAGTCTCGTCGGTGCTTTCGTTTGCGGGCTGTTCGACCGGCGCGTCCGAGGGCGCGTTGCCCGGCAGCGCTGCGGCCGCCCCGGTGGCGACCACGAGCACTGCGAGCAGCACGACCGCGATCTTGGTCAACTTCATCAGTGCACCTCACGCTCGGATCCAGTCGCACTTGAAGGGGGAAAGCAGTGGTCCCGGGTTTCCGCCGGTTTAAGCCGAATTAACGCCTCTCGATCCGGTTTTAATCCGGATTAATCCGGCTGAACCGCCGGCTCCGGGGGTCATCCGCGCTGGTCCGCCACGAGGCGGTCGAGCCGCGACTGCGAGTCCGCGTCCGCGGGGTCTTTGTCCTCGCGGATCCCCAGAAACCGCGGAAACCGTAGCGCGTACCCAGAGGAGGTCGAGGGCGAGGACTGGATCTCCTCGTAGCCGACCTCGAAGACGACCGCGGGGTCGACCTCGACGGCGGTCCCCTCCTCGGCCCGGATGTGCGGCTCGATCAGTTCGGTCAGTTCCTCGAGCTGTTCGTCGGTGATGCCGGTGGCGACGTTGCCGACGGTTGCGTATCCGTCCTCGCCGCGCACCGAGAGTTCGAAGGTCCCGAGGAGGTTCGCCCGCCGTCCCTCGCCCCACTCGGCACCGGTCACCACGAGGTCGAGCGTCTCGACGTCGGGCTTCCGCTTCAGCCAGTTCTTCCCGCGTTTGCCGGGCGTGTACACCGAGTCGGGATTTTTGAGCATGACGCCTTCGTGGCCCGCCTCGAGAGCGTCACCCTCGATGGCGGCCACGCTGTCGGCGTCCTCACAGAGCCAGAGTTCCGAGGCCGTCGCGTCGCTCGTCGTGTCGCTGTCGAGGACCTCGACCAGTCGGTCGTGGCGGTCGGTCAGGGCCACGTCGAGCAGGTCGTCGCCGTCGGCGTGCAGGCAATCGAATGCGTGCAACCGGAGACTGACTTCCTCGCGGGCCTGTGCGACATCGTGTTTCCGGCGGAAGCGCCGCAAGACCTGCTGGAATGGCCTCGGGTTCCCATCCTCGTCGATTGCGACGACCTCGCCGTCGAGGATGGCCGGCACCGCGACTCGCTGTTCCACGGTCGCAACGACCTCCGGGAGCGCGTCCGTCACGTCTTCCATGTTCCGCGAGTACAGGCCGACGGTCTCGCCGTCGTAGTGGACCTGGACCCTGGCGCCGTCGTACTTCCACTCGACGGCCACGCGTCCCCACTCGTCGATGGCCTCGCCGACCGTCCCGGTCTGTGCGAGCATCGCCTGGACCGGCCGGCCGACCTGGAGGGCGATCTCACCGAGCGCCTCGGCGCCCCCCTCGGCGGCCCGCTGCGCGACGAGTCCGTAGTCGTTGGAAACCTGGAGCGCCCGTTCGACCTCCGCGAGGGGAACGTCGAAGGCTGCGGCGATGGCGTCCCTGACGGTTCCCTCGCCGACACCGATACGCATCTCCGAGAGGACCAGCCTCGCGAGATAGCGTGCCTCCCGGGGATCGGTCCGGCTGAACAGCCCGAATAGCGTCTCCAGTTTCGTCTCCTGGCTCCCCTCGCCTTCGGCAGCCGCGAGGTCGTGGAGTCGGCGCTCGACCTCGGAGACCGTGAGGCTGTCCGTGCCGCCGGCAAAGGCGCCGAGGCCCTGCTGGCCGCCGAGGTCGTAACTCGCGGCCACCGCGCCGATTTCGCCGATTTCGGCCAACTTCGCCTCCACGTCGTCGGCACTCACGTTCGGACCGGCCGCGCGGGCGATGGCACTGTAACACAGCTGTGGGCCGACATCGAGGGTCCGGGACTCGTGTGCCGGGAACACGCGGCCCAGCAGGAACCGAACGAGGGTCGGCAAGTCCTCGCCAGCGTCCCCGAGCAGATCGGCCACCCGCTCGCAGATGGCGGTGTCGGCCGACGCCGACTCTATGTCGGCGGCCACGGCGGCGAACTCGGCGAATTCCATGTGCACGCCCGGGCCGGGGGGCTGGAAAACCTGGCGACTCCCGGCGTCGGTCTCAGGCCCGGTCGACCTGCAGGAGGACAGCGCCGAACCCGAGCAGGAAGAGGACACCCACTGGGACGACGATCCCACCCTGGAAGCGCCACAGAATCACGACCGCCGCGGCCAGCACCAGACCGGCCAGGACCAGCAGCCCACCCAGGAGGCGAACCGGGTCGACCGGCCAGGACTCGACCCAGGATTCCCTGGCGTAGTAGAGGAGGCTCACCACGAACGCGACGGCGAAGACGGCGGTCCCGACGAGCCAGACGTACCCGGCCAGCGTCTCGCCGCGCGTCGCCACGAACCCCGGCACCTCCCAGACCCACCGGTAGGGCGACTCGTTGCCGAAGCCGACCCCGAAGAGGTAGAGCAATCGCCCGGGCAGAAACCGGATCCAGACCGCGAACACGTCCACGCCTGGCTCCAGTTCCTCCCGGAAGAGGGTCACAGACCACGGGAGCAGCGCGCAGAGCCACGTCGAGACGACTGCGAGCGGGCCAGCGTACTCCGATTTCACCCACATGGATACCGCCCCGCGTCGCGGGAATAAAAAGTGTCGGCCCCGGCGGGCCCTGTCCCGCGGCGTGACGTTCATTACCGGGGCGTCCTAAGGGAGTAGTAACCCGATGCGGCGCGACCACTTCACACTGACTGTCGACGAGGCTGGCGAAGTTGCCCCACCGGCGCTCGTTCTGACCTACGAGGGTCCAGCCGAGAGCCTGACCGACCGCCTCACCGAGGAGGACGGCCTCCTGGAGGACGAACTGGTAGACGCGTCCTTCCGGATGAAAAGCGACGACCCCGAGGGGGGAGACGAAGACGTCGGCGAGTCCGGGACCGGGCGCGGCGTGTTCAGCCTGACCCACCGGCTCACCGGCGAGTACATCCTCGAAGCTGGCGCCGACGCGGCCGACGTCCACTCGCTCGTCGACGCCGCCCGGGCCGAGGGCGGGACCTACCGCATCCGGATCGAACGGCCCGACGAGGAAGCCGTCGTCTTCGTGACCGAGGCGCTGCTTGTCTACGATGTCGACGGGAACCTCCGACGCAAGGACAGCCTCATCCCCAGCGGCGTGGAACTGTAGGGATTGTCGGTGTGCGGTCGCGACGGCTCAGGCCTTCGCGCCCCAGTTCTCGTGAGCTCTGATCTCTTCCTGGACGTCTTCGCACTCCGCTTCGGATGTCATTCCCAGGGTGTCGACCACCAGGCGTCGGGTCTGCCTGTCGGCGACGTGTTCGCTCTCCGACTCGTACTGGCGCTGGAACTCGAAGTCGGGAGTCTTGGAGCCGCCCAGAAGATCCGAGGTCTCGTACTCGACGGTCACAGGGACTACCCGGTGTTCGGCCAGCACGCGCACCACCTCGTCACGCCCCTCTTCGATCGCTGCCTTGAGGTCTTCCTGGATTGGCATAGTACAGTCCCCACTTTCACGTCGGTCATATTGAAAGTTCGTCCTCTCGCGTGCCTGCGGTATCGTCGCTTCTCGCCGTCGGTCACTCCGTCGGCGGTTCGCCCGCGAGGCGTGTCTGCAGGTTTTCGAGGACCGTCCGCAACTCCCGTTTGTTGTACTGTCGGACGAACGGTTCTGCGACCCGCGAGAGGACCCGTCCCGGAATCTCGTACTCGGCGGCGTAGGTCACCCTCGTTCCCTCTCCGGCCGGTTCGAGGCCGATGTCGATCTCGCCGGGCAGTCCACCGCGGAGTTCGAACGTCATCCGCTCGTCGGGTTCGTGGACCGTCTCGACGAGTTCGCCCTCCAGTTTCACACCCGCGATAGAGTAGACGAAGTCGGCGCGCTTGCCGCCGTTCTCGAGCGGTTCGATATTCGCCACGTCGACGAGACTCGGCGTGATCTCGACGTGGTTGTGTGGGTCGTCGAGGTACTCGAAGACGTGTCGTGGCGGCGCGTCCACGTGGATGGTGTCGGAAACCCCGACCATACTGATCGTTGGACCGCGATGGTGATATCCCTTCTGCGCCGGTGGGTCTTCATGCTGCCTTCGACCGCGAGAACGGGCGCAGTCCTCAATCAGCGTACCGCCAGAGTGTCCGGCGGTCACACAGAAAGGGGACATTTATGCGCCTGCCAGACACCCACTGTGACGTATGAGATTACACGAGTACCAGGCAAAGGAGGTGTTCGCCGAGGCCGGCATCCCGACGCCGGCGTCGGAACTGGCCGCGACTGTCGAGGAGGCGGTCGCTGCCGCCGAGTCGGTCGGCTATCCCTGTGCCATCAAGGCCCAGGTCCA
>JAHENO010000066.1 GCA_018609945.1 Haloarculaceae archaeon
GCCGCGGTCTCGTGGTAGAACACCACCGGATCGGGCGGCCCATCCGCCGCCTCGAACCGCTCGGTGTATCCCTGGAGGGCGGTGAACCCGTCGACCACCGTCTCCCCGCCCCGCTGGACGGTGTACAGCCGTGGATCTGTCGGGAACCACTTTTCCAGGCGGCCGAAATAGAGGTTGGGCGCGTACCGCCGGACCCGTTCGGGCACCGGGTCGGCCGGCGTCCCTGCGGGCGTTTCGACCGGTGCCGGCGTTCCTCGCTCCGGGTCGGAGTCCTCCTCGGACCGGGTCGCGACCCACGCCCCGGCGACGCCGCTTCCCGCGAGTGCCGCCAGGCCCACGTATCCGAGCAGACGGCGCCGCGACCGGTCCGGTTGATCGGTTTCCTGTTCTTCTCCCGACACTCTGTCGGGATGCTACCACAGTCAGGATAATAAATCTACCTGTCAAACGACCACAAAAAACAGTCGTCAGTCGGCGACTGGTCAGTCGTCGGCCGGCGCACCGCTCTCTTCGTGCTTGGCCTTCACGTGGGCGAGTTTGCCGCCGTCGGCGAGGATCTCCCGCTCGCGGGCGGAGGCGTCGAGGTACCCCGTCGCCTCCCAGTCGTCGTTGACGCGGATAGTGAACTCCTCCTGGCCCGAGCGGACGGCCTCGGCGACGTCGTCGACGATCTCGATATCGTCGCCCTGTTCGATGCGCTCGTAGGTCTCCGCGTCGATTTCCAGGGGGAGGAGGCCGAAGTTGAACAGGTTCGCCTTGTGGATGCGGGCAAACGACTGGGCGAGCACGCCCTCGACGCCCAGGTACATCGGGCAGAGCGCGGCGTGCTCCCGCGAGGAGCCCTGGCCGTAGTTCTCGCCGGCGACCAGGAAGCCGCCGTCGCTCTCCAGCGCGCGGTCGGCGAAGGAGTCGTCGACCCGCGAGAGGGTGAACTCGGAGAGTTTGGGGATGTTCGACCGGTACATCAGGATGTCCTGGGTCGCGGGGATGATGTGGTCGGTCGTGATGTTGTCGTCCATCTTCAGCAGCGCCGGCCCCTCCAGGTGAGCGTCGAGGGGGTCCTTCAGCGGCACGTCGCCGATGTTGGGGCCCTTCACGAGGTCGTCGTCGACGGCCTCGTCGGGCTCGATGATGTCGGCTTTCGAGCCCGTGTACTTGTCGGGCAACTCGAAGCCGGGGTCCTCGAGGTCGCCGAGTTCCTCGGCCAGGTCCCGCGGGTCGACGATCTCGCCGGCGATTGCCGCCGCGGTCGCGACCTCCGGGCTACAGAGGTAGACGCTGTCGTCCTCGATGCCCGACCGGCCCTCGAAGTTGCGGTTGAACGTCCGCAGGCTCACGGAGTCGGACGCGGGCACGTGGCCGATGCCGATACACGCGCCACAGGTGGCCTCGGAGAAGTTCACGCCGGCGGCCATCAGTTCGGCTGTCCAGCCCTCGCGGGCGAGCATCTCGGAGGCCTGCTTGGAGCCAGGCGCGATGATCATCTCCGTCCGCATGTCGACCTCGCGGCCCTCAAGCATCTTCGCCGCGGGCAGGATGTCCGGGTAGCCGCCGTTGGTGCAGGAACCGATGATGACCTGGTCGACCGACTCTCCGGCGACCTCGCGGACGGGAACGACGTTGTCGGGCATCGAGGGCTTGGCGATGAGCGGCTCGATATCGGAGAGGTCGATAGTGATGGAGTCGTGGTACTCGGCGTCCTCGTCGGGAGTGAGTTCCTCGTAGTCGTCCGGCCGACCGACGCGTTCGAGCCAGTCTTTCGTGTTCTCGTCGGTCGGGAAGATGGAGGAGGTGGCACCCAGTTCCGTCCCCATGTTGGTGATGGTCGTCCGCTCGGGAACCGAGAGCGTCTCGACGCCCGGACCGGTGTACTCGAAGATTTTCCCGACGCCACCTTTCACGGAGAGGCGCCGGAGCATCTCGAGGATGACGTCCTTGGCGGTGGCCCACTCGGGGAGTTCGCCCTCCAGGCGGACCTCGACGACCTCGGGCATCTCGATGTAGTAGGCGCCGCCCCCCATCGCGACGGCGACGTCGAGCCCGCCCGAGCCGATGGCGAGCTGGCCGAGCCCGCCCGGCGTCGGGGTGTGCGAATCCGAACCGAGAAGCGTCTTGCCGGGGGCGGCGAAGTTCTCCTTGTGGACGTTGTGGCAGATGCCGTTGCCCGGCCGGGAGAAGTAGGCGCCGAAGGTGCCGGCCGCCGAGCGCAGGAAACGGTGGTCGTCGGTGTTCTTGAAGTCGAACTGGTAGGTCTGGTGGTCACAGTACTGGGCCGCCAGTTCGGTCTGGACCTCGTCGAGCCCGAGTGCCTCGAACTGGAGCCAGACCAGCGTCCCGGTCGTGTCCTGCGTCAGGACCTGGTCGATTTCGATGCCGATCTCCTCGCCGGGTTCGAGGTCGCCCTCGACGAGGTGGTCATCGAGAATCTGTTCCGTGAGTGTTTGTCCCATAGCGTCCAAAAATGGACTACGCGGAGGTATAAATCATGCGTGTTCGGGCAACATCGACGCCACGACCGCCCGAGCGCCGGACTGGAGACAACGGACGGGAGCGTCGGAGCCGGGCCGACGGCGTGCGGAGACACCCCCGGCAGTGGAATCGCGGACCGCGAGACCGACCCGGGGGCCATCAGGCTCATACTGGTGGCTATAAGTTCGTAAAAATATTCGGCGCACCGTCGTGCCGAATCATTTCGAAATGTTATAGCCACCAGTATCAGAAATCGTCGAGCTGGAGCTGGTTCCGGTGGAGGCCATCATCTTCGGGTTCGGCGCCGAGGAGACGCGGGAGCGCCGTCTGTGCGAAGGTCAGCCCCACGACGAGCACGATGGGGGCGAAAAAGAGCCCATAGAAACCCAGCACGACCGGGCCCAGCGTGTAGGCGAGCATCAACAGCCCGATGTGGGTGGCCTCCCCGCTGAACAGCGGCCGGAGGATCAGATCCGGGATCGTGTCGACGACCACCAGCGCCAGGACGAGGAAGCCGAGAACGTAGACCAGTAGCGACTGGTCGCCACCGGTCAGGATGGGCGCAGCGGTAGCGCCGGCCAGGGGGATGTAGACGATCTTCATCCCGATGGCGGGGATGAGGCTCGCGACCCCGGTGAGCGCGCCAGCAAGCGTCGGGTAGGGAACCTGCGCCGGAGCCGGGGCGACGAGGTTGTATCCCTGGAAGACGGCGATGGCGATGATGGAGGTGACGATCACGTTGAGGAGGTTCCCCCGGAGGACGGTCTCGAGTTCCTGGTCGGCGGCCTCGAGGTACTCCCGGAGGATGGCCTCGTCGTCGAACCGGAGCAGCCACTGGCGGACGCGTGTCCCGTCGATGAGGAGGTAGTAGGTCACGACGATCACGACGAAGAGGTTGAGGAAAAAGCCCGAGATCAGGCTGGTGAGGAAGGTGGCGTTCTCGGTTGCGAAGGTGACGAAGACGTCGAGTTCGCCGGCCTGGTAGGCCTGGTAGATCCCCTGGAGGGTGAGTTCGGGGAACTCCTCGATGCCGCCGAACCACTCGAGGTTGTCGGAGGCGACGTCGATGACGGGATACTGGTTGATCAGCTGGCGCGCCTCGATGGCGAGTATCGCGAGCGTGTAACTGATGAGGAGAATCAGCGGGACGGCCAGCGACACGAGGACGATTACGCCCCGTAACCCCGCAGGGAGACGCAACTTGGCGAGCAACTTGTAGTACCAGCGCGTCGAATAGTAGAGAAAGACCGCGACCGAGAGCGCCGCGATGAAGTTGTACGCGAGGAACCCGACCACGAGGGCGACGGCGGCGCCAAAGAGGAGGACCGCGGACCGTTTCTCGTTCATTACCGACCGGTTCGAGTCCCCCGCTCAAAAAACGTGCCCGTTCGTTGCGGGCCCCGAGAGGCGGCCTCGGCCGGTTCGATGGGGTTTAGTCGGGCGCCCGGCGAGACGACCCTATGTTCAGGAGCGGGCAGTTCGTCGCCGACCAGTTGGGCGAACTCCGCCCGGCGCAGGTCCAGCCCAACGGCGTCGACCTGACGCTGGGTGCGGTCTACGAGCAGGTCACGCCGGGGCGCATCGAACGCGGGGACAAGAGGGTCGGCGACCGGCGCGAACTCGACGCCGAGGACGGCGTCTACCACCTCGACCCGGGCGGGTACGTGGTGGGGTACGCCGAGCGGGTCGCGATCCCCGAGGAACACGTCGGCTTCCTCTACCCGCGGTCGTCGCTGCTCCGTAACTCCTGTATGCTGAACACCGCGGTCTGGGACGCCGGCTACGAGGGACGCGGCGAGGGACTCCTGGAGGTTCACCATCCCATCGAGCTCGAACGTGGCGCCCGGATCGCACAGCTCGTGCTGGCGGCGGCCGACCACGCTGACACCTACGACGGCGCCTACCAGCGCGAAAACCTCTAGACAGTTCCCGGAAAAATGGGATAAGCGTCAAAGCTTTGTGGACGGCCGTGAAATGCTCACACGCCGCGTTGGGGGGAGACCGACCCGGACCGTGCCTCTGACAGCTTCTTTCCCGGCGAATCCGCCTCCAACCGGCTCCGAGCGGGGCGCTTCGTCCCGCTTTCGACTCACCCTCGAGTCGCGCGTCCCGGTCTGATCCGGTCCTGCCGCCGCCCGCGGGCCACAATGCATTTACCACGCCAGACCGGCATATTGGCACTGTGAATAACCCCGCCAGAGAGTCCATCGACCGACGGACGGCGCTGGGAACGCTCGGCGGCACCGCCGTGACGGCACTCGCTGGCTGTGGCCTCTTCGAGCGCGGCGAGGACGGCCCCACGACCGGCGCCGACGGCGACGCCACGACCGGCGCCAACGACGACGCCACGACCGGCGTCGACGAGGAAGAGGCGCGCGACCTCGCCGCCCGGTTCGCACCCGCAATCTACTTCGACGAGGCCGAGCGGTGGTTCCCGACCGATCCCCGCCCCTACGAGAGCGAACAGGACGGCGAGACGGTCGTCGACGGGTTCGACGCCTTCGACGGCTACACCGACCGATACGACGAGGCGCCGCCCGATCCGGCAGTCTTCTACAACGTGGTCCAGTACGAGGAGTCGCCGCTGGCGGCCGTCCAGTACTGGATGTACTCGGCGTTCGACCAGTTCACCACGAACTTCCACTGGCACGACTGGGAGGTGCTGCACGTCTTCGTCGACACCGACACCGGCGACCCGCAGCTGTACGTCGCGAGTTCACACTCGCGGAAGATACCCAACAACGAGTTCCTCGACCCGGAGGCCGACGTGCCCCGCATCCTCTCGGAACTGGGGTCACACTCGAGCGCGCTGTCGGTCAACGAGGAGC
>JAHENO010000067.1 GCA_018609945.1 Haloarculaceae archaeon
ACCAGATACCCTAATGACTGCGACGTGTACGGATTCCCCTCGCGTGTCAGCCATAGCCTATCAGTGTTGTCGTATTTGTCGTATGCCTCTCGCTCGTCAATCCACCTCCTCAGCATCTCAGTCGTCCTATCCTTGAGCCCAACAACCCAATTCTCAGTGCCCTTTGAACTCTCTTCCTTGGGAATTCGTAGGACGCCATTTTGCAGATCAACCCACGAAACCACAGCACGCTCAACTTCAATCGGTCGCAATCCTGCATCCAATCCGACCCATAGAAGCGTTGGAGTCTTCCAGCCGTTTGCTCGATCCCAATCAGCGGGAGTTACCTCGTCTTTTGGCTTCTCGAATCGTTGGGCGAGATGTGCTTTCCATCGGTCACGGGCCTCCGGTGAGAGATCGTTGTAGCCTGGAACGCTTCCATGTTCCAGTGCCACTTCTCGAAGTTGTTTGCGCTCGTCCCGAGTGAGATAGTCACGGGGTTGAGAGGCTCCAGACGACTCGGAGAACCGGACTGTCGGGTCCCACGGGTCGAGGCCATGTTCATGCTCTCGCCACTTGAATAGCATCTGGACGGCCTTCTGGCAGTTCGCTTTGTGGGCGTTGCTTTTGTCTTGCTCAGCGAGTTCGCGCATCCATCCGTCAGCGTGTTCATGGGTGACTTCAGCAGTATACCCACCGGTGGTTTCCCATACGTGTCGATAGAACGCGTCCATACGATAGGCGCGCGCTTTGACCGTCTGGTATGCATAGCCTTCTCCTTTCTTTGGTTTCAGCCCGAAAACGAGCAACCAAGAGAGGCAGTCCTCCCGGACTGATTCGTAGTCAAGTCGCTGGCGTTGGTTGAGATACTCTGCTGAGGGTTCCGTAACGAGGGTGATACCGTCGAGATCAACCATCGTGTCCCTCGCGGATCTTCCGGCGAATCTGATTGGCGAAGCAACTGGATAATCGCCCGACAGCGTCGGGGTGTCGATTCCGTCGAGTATGATTGCCCTGATGCGACATGTGGACTCACCATTCGCAACGGACAAAACCACCAGAAAGCGCCGGGTTGGATGCTCCGACAGGGATTTGAACCCTGGTCATTGCCTCGAGAGGGCAATATGATTGGCCGGACTACACTATCGGAGCGTTTGCGACAGTGCGCATCGGAAGGTAGCGGTCGGTCTCTACAAAAACCCCGCGATGTCGGACCGGAAGACGCGCCGGTAACGCGAGAGTTGCTGGTAGCCGAGCCCATGGAGTGATTCGTTCCAATTGCTCACGGACCCGGTATCAGAGTCGACGTATGAGGCGTGAGCGGGGACGCTACCCGGGCGCCGGCGACCGTGAGTCGGTGCGTGCGACGTAGTCGAGCAGCCCGCCGACGGCGAGCGCGAGGCCGCCAGCGACCGTGAGATAGAGCCCGACACCGGGCATGGCAATCCCCGGAATCGCGAGGAAGCCACGTACCCCGACGACGACCAACGCGACGCCGACGAGACCGGTCGCGACCGGTCCGTCCCGGCCGAAACCCGGTGTGAGGACGACAAGCGCAGCGATGACCGCGAGTACCAGCGTGAGGATGCCGGCGGCGTCGAGTCCGCTGACGACTACGGCGGTGTCGACGGGGCCGACGTCTATTGCCGCGGTCACCCAGGGGACGACCGCCCCGACACCGGCGAGGACGACGCCCAGGAGGCCGACGATCTCCGGCCCGGAGAACTCCGTCTCGATGTCCATGGCGGTGATAGTCACAACGCGACCATAGCTCTGGCGGTGGGCACCCCGACACGTGGGGAGCGTCGGCGGAGCGCATCGCTTTTCGCGCTCGGCGCCGGACCCGGACGTATGCGCGTCCGTGAAGGCACGGTCGAAATCGAGGCACCCGAGCAGGCCGAGACGGGCGTCGGCGACGGCGTGTTCTACAACCCTGTCCAGGAACTGAACCGCGACATCACGGTTGCGACGCTACGCGCCTACGCGGACCGCGAACCGCGGGCCGAGACGTACTGTGACGCCACTGCAGCGAGCGGCGTCCGCGGGGTGCGCGCGGCGGCGGCGGGCTGGCAGGTGACCTGCTGTGACACCGACCCCGACGCGGTCGAACTCTGCGAGGCCAACCTCGCGCGCAACGGCCTCGAGGGGCGGGTCCTCGGCCGCGACGCCAACGCCGTGCTCCACGAGGAGTACTTCGACGTCGTCGACATCGACCCGTTCGGGTCGCCGATCCCCTTCGCGGACGCGGCCATCCAGGGCACCCGGGACCTGCTGTGTGTGACCGCGACCGACACGGCGCCGCTGTGTGGCGCACACTTCGAGAGCGGCGTCCGCCGGTACAGCGCCGTCCCGCGCAACACGGAGTACCACGCCGAGATGGGCGTGCGCGTCCTGCTGTCGGCACTGGTCCGGACGGCCGCCCGCTACGACGTCGCAGCGACGCCGCTGTTGACCCACGCCACGAAACACTACGTCCGGACCTACCTCGAACTCGACGGGAGTGCGTCGGCAGCGAACGCAGCCATCGGCGAACTCGGCTACATCCACCATTGCGAACACTGCCTGCGCCGCGAGACCGAACACGGTCTCGTCGCATCCCCGCCCGAGTCGTGCCCGAACTGCGGACAGGGCATCCAGACAGCGGGCCCGGTCTGGCTGGGGGCGACCCACGACCCGGCGTTCGTCGCCGCCGTCCGCGAGCAGGTGACCGACGACATGGGGACTGCAACGAAGGCCCGGGACCTGCTGGAGACACTGGAAGGGGAACTCGCGGTCCCGACACACCACGACCAGCACCGGCTGTGCAAGCGCTGGGGGCGACCAGCGTCGGCCATGGCTGACTTCCTCGAATCCCTGCGATCAGCGGGGTACGACGCCTCGCGAACACACTACGGCGGGACGACGTTCAAGACCCCGGCCTCGGTCGCGGAAATCCGGGCCGCGACCGGCGAGTAGATAGGTCCCGCAGGTCAAGAGAGGACAGGACGACCAGCAGAGTCAGAACAGGACGATCAAGAGGGCACCACACTGATGGTGCGCCCGCGGTCGATGGCCGATTCGAGTTCCTCGGCGATGGCGCTGCCCCGCGAGACCTGGATTTCGCCGCCCCGGGAGACGGTCGCCGTGAAGAGGTACTCGCCGTCGGCCTGGACCTCGACCGTCTCGCCGGCGTGGCCCTCCACGGGAACGACGACGTGCCTGTTCGTGATCTCGGGCGTGACGATCCGGCCCGCCGCGTTGCCACCCGGACCGGCGTCCGGACCGGGAGCACCTCCCTGATCGGGGGACCCGCCAGAGCTGCCCTGCCCGGCGGGGCGTTCGGCGAAGGTCCGGACGTCGATGTCGATGCCCAGACGGTTCTCGATGTCGCTGATTCGCCCGCCGCCCTTGCCGATCACGCCGGAGATGTCGGACTCCTCGACCCACACGACCGCCGTATCGGGGCCGCGCAGTTCCACCTCGACGTGGCCCTGCGCGACCGACCGGATCTCCCGCTCGATCTCCCCCTTGGCGATGCGGTCGACGCCCGAGTCAGTGTTCGCGCCGGGCCCTGCCCCCCCATCCTCCCGGAGGGGGACGGTGACCACCTGGCGGTTGAACGTGTAGATTTCGTATTCGGGGCGGCCGGTCTCGAAGTCCCGGATGACGATGACGGGACGGGCGAGGTCCTCCTCCATCAGCCCCTCGGGGACCTTGACCTCGGTGGTAACGTCGTAGACGGTCTCGACGGTGCCGGCCTCGATGTAGACGACGGTGTCTGCGACCTGCGGGATGAGGCCGAGTTCGACCCGGCCGACGAGCCGCTGGAGGGCGTCGATCCCGCGGGTGGCGTGGACGACGCCGACCATCCCGACGCCGGCGAGGCGCATGTCCGCGAACACCTCGAAGTCGTCGGTCTTGCGGACCTCGTCGTAGATGGTGTAGTCGGGCCGGACCATCAGCAGCGAGTCGGCGGTCTTGGACATCTCGCCGCCCAGCGCGGTGTACTGTGTGATCTCCGGGTCGACCTGCAAATCGCGGGGTTTCTCCATCGTCTTGACCGCGTAGCCCGAGTCGACGAGGAACTCTGCGACCGCCTGTGCGAAGGTGGTCTTGCCGGCACCGGGCGACCCCGAGATAAGGACGCCCCGCTGGCGTTCGAGGAACCGCGAGCGGAGTTCGTCGGCGTACTCGTAATCGTCGAGGTCGGTCTTGACGATCGGCCGGACCGCCGTGATCTCCAGCCCGTCGGCGAAGGGCGGCCGCGCGATGGCGATCCGGTACTGGCGGAACTGGACGATGGTCATCCCCGGTTCGTCCAGTTCGACGAAGCCGTCGGGGCTGGCCCGCACCCCCGACTCGATGTCGACGGCGTACTCCGCGAGTTCGGCCTCCGTTAGCTCGGCGTCGCCGATGGTCTCGTAGCGCATCTCGCCGACCGAGCCACGCTTCGCCATCGGCGCCACGCCGGTCTTGAGGTGGACGCTCATCGTCTCGGCGTCGAAGTAGTCCTCGATGGCGAGGTGGCCCACCTCGCGCGTCCGCGGATCGAGTTCGACCACCTCCAGGCCCTTGGCGCGGGCGACCGCCGCCTGGACGTCGTCGCTGGTGAGCAGCGTCGCCCCGCGGTCGCTCGCCACGTCCCGGATGATGGCGTCGATCTCGCCCTCGCCGGCGTCGCGTTTCTCGACTGCGTCGGGCCGGCGGCCGACGTACTCGACCGTGATCTCGCCGTCGGCGTCCAGGTCGACCAGCCGCTGGAGTTCCTCGAGGCCCTCCCAGCCGGTCTCGCGGCCGTCGTTGGCCTGGCTCTCGAGTTCGCCCACGACGGCCTCCGGGACGACGACGGTCGCCCCCGCGAATTCGCCGTCGCTGACGCGCTCGCTGACGCGCCCGTCGACGACGACACTCGTGTCCGGGACCAGTTCCATACCCCGTGTTCGAGCCGTCAGTTGAAAAGAAGACGGATACGGGCCCGACCTCTGACGTGTCTCGCGCACCGGCTCACTCCACATCGGCCGGGAGCGCGTGCCGAGCGCGAGGGCGACCAACGGGAGCCCTCGAAATGCGAGGGGGGAGCGAAGCGACCCGCGAGCCGCGCACCGCGCGAGGCCGCGCGACTCGGGGAAGGGCAGGACTGCCGTCTGTCGGGGTGGGACTGAAAGCTGCCGGGGCTTTCGTGTTGGTCCCGATTCTCCTCACACCAGTACAGCCGGAGACACACAGAAACGAATGCAACCCAGATTACATCTAGGCCCGCATCCGTGCGGCCTGGAGCGCGAGTTCGATATCGCGGTAGGGGTCGGACGTGACGCTGGGGCCGTGGCCGGTGTGCAACGCGTCGAGGTTCTCGTCGACAGCGTCGAGGACGCGCTGGATGCTCTCGATCAGCAGGCCACGATCGCCTTCTTCGAGGTCGGTCCGGCCAAAGCCGCCGTTGGCGAAAACGAGATCGCCGGCGAAGAGAATCCGCGCGGCCGGCGAGTAGAAACAGAGGTGGTCGTTCTTGTGGCCCGGGGTGTGGAGGGCGCGGTAGTCGTGGTCGCCCAGCCGGACCGTCTCGCCATCGGCGATGGCGTGGTCGACGCCGTCGAATCCGTCGTCGAACCCCCAGACGTCGACGTCGAAGGCGGCCACGACGTCCTCGAGTGCCCCCACGTGGTCGGGGTGGGTGTGAGTCAACACGACAGCGTCGAGACCGTCGACGTGCTCGCTGGCGTGGCCGACGACGTCGAACCCGTTGCCGACGTCGACCAGCACGGTCCGGTCGCCGGCGACGAGGAAGACGTTGCTCGTAAAGCCCTGTTGGCGCGCCGCGAGGTTCCGGATCATGGCTCGGGGTAGGAGGTCCCCGCGCTTGTGGATGTCGGTGTCGGGGTCGGGGGCGGAGTCGCCGGCAGCGGCCGCGTCAGTATCGCAGGCGGCCGACGCGGCTGGGAACCCATCAGGGATTTGTATGATGCCTTACTAACCGCACGCAGAGAGGAAATGTCAGATCGAGACCCGGTCGTACTCATCGTCGAGGACGAACCGGACGTCGCGGAGACGTACCGCCTCTGGTTGCAGGACGGCTACGAGGTGAGAGTCGCACAGAACGGGGACGAGGGCCTGGACAAACTCGACGACGAGGTGGACGTGGTGCTGCTCGACCGGATGATGCCGGGGCTGTCGGGGGACCGGGTGCTCGAACTGATCCGCGAGGAAGAGCTCGGCTGTCGGGTCGCGATGGTGACCGCCGTCGAACCGGACTTCGGCATCCTCGAGATGGGGTTCGATGCCTACCTCTCGAAGCCGATCGGGAGCGACCAGTTGAAAGAGACCGTCGAGAACCTCCTCGACCGATCCGAGTACGACGACCTCCTCCAGGAGTACTACTCGCTTGTCGAGAAACAGGCGACCCTGGAGGCGACCAAGAGCCGCGTCGAACTGGCCGACAGCGAGGAGTACGAACGGCTCACAAGCGAAATCGGGGCGCTTCGGGACGACCTCTCTGACACGCTCGATGGCATCGAGGACGACGAAGACTTCATCGCAACGGTCCGCAGACTGGGAGATGTCGAAGAATACTGAACGTATGTACGACTTCGCCGACGTTCTGGATGTGGAGGTGCTGTCGTCGGTGGCGCCGGGATCGACCGTCCTCGTCTCGGGCCCGGCGATGACCGGCAAGGAGGCCCTCATGTTCGACATCCTCGCCGATGGGGTGCGCGAGGACGAGGGTGCGGTGGTGGTCACGACGGGGGACCGCGCGGGAAGCGTCATCGACGCGATCGAGTCGCGCGCACCCGGGATGGCGGGTCACCAGCTCGGGATCGTCGACTGTCGCGGCGGGAGCGATGGCGACAGGGACGACTACGGGGGAGCGTACGTCCACCACGCCGGCTCCCCGTCGGACCTGACGGGGATAGGAATCGGGATCACGAACTCCTTCGAGCGGATTCAGGACGCGGGCTTCGAGGAAGGACGGCTCGCGCTCTCGTCGCTGTCGACGATGCTCACCTACACCGACGAGCAGACCGTCTTCAAGTTCTGTCACGTCCTCTCCGAACGGCTGGACGCTGCGGGGTTTCTCGGCTGTTTCGCCATCGACTCGAGCGCCCACGACGACCGGACGCTGCAGATCATCACGCAGGTCTTCGACGGCCTCATCGAGATCCGCGAAACCGACGGCACCCGGGAGGCACGTGTCAAGGGCCTCCGGCCCGACCCCTCGGGATGGATCGAACTGTAGGGACAGACTTTATTTCGTCGTTGGTTGATATTCCAATAGATGGACCGTCGGGTCGCGGCCGGAATCGCGCTCCTCCTGGTTACCGCCGGGTTCGTCGGCGTCCTGTCGGCGAGTACGGCGCCGGCCAGCGCGCAGAACTCGCTCCTGCCCCAGACGACACCCGAGGGGTTCACGAACGCCGAGTTCGAGATTCGCGTCCACGCCAACGGGTCGGTCCGGTGGACCGTCCGCGCCAGCAGGCCCCTCGAAAACGAGTCCGAACGGGAGCAGTTCGAGGCCTTCGCCGAGGAGTTCGAGACCACCGAAACGACGGCGTTTCGCAACTTCAGGGCGCGCGCACAGCGTCTCACGGCCTTCGGCACGAACGCGACGGGCCGCGAGATGAACGCCACCGGCTTCGAGCGGAACGCCCGCGTTGTCGAACTCGGCCGGACCCGCGGTGTCGTCGAACTCTCCTTCCGCTGGACGAACTTCGCCCGCACGGAGGGAGAGCGGGTCATCGTCGACGACGTCTTCGAGGGCGGGATGTTCATCGACAGCGGCCAGCGGCTCATCATCGCCCGGGGCGAGGGGCTCGTCTTCGAGTCCGTCGACCCACCGCCGGACTCCCAGTCGGTCGAGGGGAACCTCACGGCCAGCGAGACCGTCACCTGGTTCGGCGAGCGGAGTTTCGCCGACCGGCGCCCGCGCGCAGTGTTCGTCCCGGCCGAGGCGGCGACAGGCGGGGGCGCACCCGCAACCGACGGAACGGCGTCGCCGACCCCGACGGCAGCGACGACGCCGGCCAGTGGCGGCGGGTCCGGCGGCCCCGGATCGACGGCACTTGTCGTCGTCCTGATCGTCCTGCTGGGACTCGGCGGCGGGTTCGCGCTCTACTCGGGTGCCAGGGGTGAGGGAGTGTGGGGGTTGCGCACTGGGAAGAGTGGTGGCGACGTGGCCAGCGCGGAGTCGGGGACCAGGACCGGGGACACAGTCGCGGGGGCGTCGGCGTCCGCGGAGTCGCCGGTCACCGACGAGGAACTGCTCAGCGACGAGGACCGCGTGTTGCAGTTGCTCGATGAGAACGGCGGACGGATGAAACAGGTCGACATCGTCGAGGAGACCGAGTGGTCGAAATCGAAAGTCAGCATGCTCCTCTCGGAGATGGCCGAAGAGGGCGAAATCAGCAAGCTCAGGGTCGGTCGCGAGAACATCATCAGCAAGGCGGGCCAGGAGCCCGAAGCCGCAGGCTCTCCCTTCGAGGAGGAGGAGTGACCTCCAGAAGCGGCGAGCGACCCGGAGCGATTCGAACATGATTTGAGGGGACCGGACGAACGTCGGCCCGAGATGGACCCTGGCGAGTACGTCATCGACACCGACGACGACGAACCCAACCTCGCGGTCGTTCTCCACCACTCGGAGACGCCGATCGGGGAGTGGGTGATCGATCCGGAGGGGGGCCAGCGGCGGGCCGTGGCGGCGGACAACCCCGACTACGACGAGGACGAACCCGTTGTCGTGGTCGCGTTCGTCGAATCGGGCCTGGATTCCCACTGGCCGGCCTGGACCGAGGCCGACCCGGCCGACCTCTACGAGGGCGCACAGGACGAGGGCGTGAAACTCTACCACTTTCCCGAATCCCGGCTGCGGGTCCTCGACGAGGCAGAGGTGGCCGCGTTCGCCGAGGACGGCGCGGTCGCGATGGACGACCTGCAGGCCCGCCTCGACGAGGCCGACTGGCAGACCGATCTCGAAGACGGCGTGTTGACCGTCGAGAAGATGGGCGAACGGTACCGCATCCACCCGACCGGCGACGTCGAGGGCGAAGGCCAGGTGCGGGGGCCACTGGAGAACATCGTCGACGAGTACAGAGGGTAGCCGGCCGGACTATCCGTCGAGGCGCTCCCGGACGGCTGCCACGACCAGCGGGAGCGTGATGGTCGCGTCGGCGTAGACGGAGACGTTCCGCGCGCCCGGTTCGAGTTTCCCCCACGACCGCGCCTCGTCCAGCGTCGCGCCGGAGAGCCCGCCGGTGTCCGGCGGGTCCATCGTCAGCTGGACGCCGTAGTCGTAGGCCCCGGGGACGACCAGCATCGTCTGCAGGACGAAGTTCTTCGGGACGCCGCCGCCGACGACCAGCGCCCCGGCGCGGTCGGCCTCGAAGGCCCGGTCGTTCAGGCCGTCCATGTCCGCCAGCGCGTCCAGCGAGAAGGACGACCGCTGGGCGTACATCCACGCCTGCAACCCCAGCACCGAGTCCTGGATCGCAGGACAGTATATGGGGACGTCGTGTTCGTGGGCCGCGGCGGCGATACCCGGGCCGGCCTCGATGGCCTCGCGGTCGTTGACCGCGGCGTTTGCCCGCCCGAGTTCGGCGGTCAGCCGCTGGATGCTGACCGTCTCCGCCAGATCGGGGAAGACCTCCTCGCGGAGGTGCGACTCGAAAGACGTGAAGTGTTCCTGGGGGAGGTAGACGTCGTAGATGCGGTCGACGCCCTCCTCGCGGAGTTGTTCGTCGTGCTCGCGGGCCGAGCGGCCGGGGTGGCTCTCGCGGCCGTGGTGGTGGTTGCCGCCGATGGCCTCGATTGCGTCGTGGGTGAGCGTCGCGCCGGTCGTCACCAGGGCGTCGACGTAGCCGTCCCGGACGAGGTCCGCGACGAGCGTGCGCATGCCCGCCGGGACCATCGCGCCGGCCAGCCCCATGAACACCGCCGTGTCCTCGCGGCCGACCATCTCGGCGGTCACGTCGACGGCCTCGGAGGCAGCCTTTGCGCCAATGCCGGCGTCGCCGTACGCCCGCGCGAGGTCGTCGACGGTCATCCCCGCCCGGACGTCGGCGTGGCCCACCGGGTCGTGGCTGAACTCCTCGCGCTCGCCGTCGTCGGTCATGGACCCCGATGGGGGACCCGGGGCTTTCAACGCCGCGGTCGGCGTCGATACCCACTCACAATGACTGCTGTAGTTCGTTACCGGATCGACCGCCCGACGTCGTGCGGTCGACCTGGAAAATAGCTACAGCAGTCAGTATCAGTGCTCGCCGCGCGTCACTCCTCGTGCCACTCGCCGATCTCCTGGGTCCGGAGTTCGGGATGCCCTCTCCAATCCCGGGGACGGAAGGAGATGACGAGCGCGAGGACGAATCCCGCCAGGACCACTGCCACCACGACCGTCCCGGGAATGACGCCGACGGCGGCACTTTCGGGCCAGGCCGTCGTGGCCACGACAGTCGTCCGGATGAACCACGCCGCGAGGACGATCACCAGCAACGGCAGGTAAATCCGCCGGAGCCGGTGGGCCAGGGCCTCCTCGTAGCTGATCTTCAGCGTCGGCTCGCGGTAGTCGCCGGCCAGTTGCTCGCGCCAGTCCGCGTGCAGAAGCTCCGACGAGGGGTCGAGCCCGTGTGCCCAGACGTTCTCCTGGAGCAAGCGTACCCGGGTCCGCCAGACGATGTATCCCCGAAACCGGTGGGCCTCGATGCCCAGAAAGATCGCCACCGCGATCCCGCCCAACAGTATGAGAAAGTGCGGATTCCCCGGGTCCGAGAACGCCCAGGTGAGGATGGCCGCCATCACGGTCACGGCCCAGTTCGTCGTCCGGTCCAGCCGCTCGCGCCACCGCGTCATCCGGTGGAGTTCTCCCCGGTAGAGGTGTGCAAACGACGAACTCGGGCCCATGTCGCGTTCGAACAGCCCCTCCCCGATGGTCCGGTGTTCCTCTGCACGGGGATCAAATCCGTCGCTCCCGCCATCGCTCCCCTCGTCGGTCATGGCGTAACGATGGCTCCGTGGCGGTTTCAAAACGAGGTGGTATGGTGTCCAGTTACCACGACCGGGGCCTACAGCCCGGTCGGGTGGTCGATGTACGTCGTCTCCAGCCCCCACTCGCCGACGATATCCGCCAGTGCCCGGACGCCGAATGTCTCGGTGGCGTAGTGGCCGGCCAGCACGACGTGGATGCCGGCCTCGCGGGCCTCGTGGTAGGCCTGCTGTTTGCCCTCGCCGGTGACCAGCGCGTCGGCACCCACCTCGCGGGCCTCGTCGAGCCAGTCGACACCGCTGCCGGTCACGACGGCGATATCGCTGATCTCCGAGGGGCCGAAGTCGAGAACCCTGACCCC
>JAHENO010000068.1 GCA_018609945.1 Haloarculaceae archaeon
GGCAGAGAAGCGGAGGGGAAAACGACGGAGGAACGACAGAGAAGCGACGGGAGAATGGCGGGAGAGCGACGGCGGGGAAGGTGTCACCCGTGGTAGGGGTGGTACTCCATGCCCTTGTGTTTGAGTTCGTTGCGCTTGCGTTCGAGGAACGAGTAGACGGCGCCGTGGGGGGCGCCCTCGATGATCATCTCGGCGGCCTCGCGGACGGCGTCGACCTGCTGTGGGCCGCCGATGATCGACAGCGTCGAGCCGTAGATTGCCACCGACGCGCCGGTGAGTTCCTCCATGAGTTCCCGCGTGCGCCCGCCCTCGCCGATGAGCCGGCCCTTCATCCGCCGGCGGTCGTTCTTGTTGCGCGCGGCTGCGTCGATGTCGACGACGTCGAACATCATCATGTCGTCCTCGAGCAACCGGAGGGCGTCCTCAGGGGCAAAGCCCCGGCCGATGGCCTTGACGATGTCCGGCCCCTTCAGCCCCGTGACGGGGTCGCCCACCTTCTCGATGCGGACGTTGCCCGTCTCGGAGTCGATGTCCAGGCGGACCTCGGCTCGCTCCTCTATCTCGCGCATCGTCTCGCCACCTGCCCCGATGAGAACCCCGATACGGTCGTCGGGCACCTTCACGTGCTGCATACCTACACCGTTCAGTAGGAGACTCCCTACTTAAAGTTCTTCGTCACTGTGGCGGAGTCGTTTTTAGTTCGGGGATTGGTATGGCGATGCTTAGTCATAACAGCAAGAAAGCCCCCGGCCGCTCGACCACTCCGGGGCTTGCTGCGCGCTTCGCTCACTCCGTTCGCTGCCTTGCAGCGCCCGGGAGGGACCGAGCGGCCGGCCCCTTTCAGTAACACCCCGCACAACGGCAGGCCTGCCCTTCCCCGGGTCGCTTGGCCTCGCGTCGCTCGGCACGCGCTCCCGGCCGTCCAGTGGCGTGCGCTGTCGTCGCCACACCTGGACACACCGAACCTGAAACGCCGGTATCACGACGGGACAGAGCCTTACTTGCGGCCGGACAACGCCCGGGTATGCCAGCGGAGACGTTCACGCTCGCGGCCGCACAGGTCGAACCGGTCTACCACGACAAGGAGGGCACACTCGACAAGACCTGCCGGTGGATCGAGAACGCCGGCGACGCGGGTGCCGACCTGGTGGTCTTCCCGGAGACCTACTTCCCGGGCTACCCCTACTGGCGGGGCAGCGTCTCCATCCCGCGATGGACGGACCTGATGGTCGACCTCCAGAAGAACAGCCTCCACGTCGATGACGAGGCCATCGAAGTGCTGGGCGAGGCCGTCGCGGAGGCGGATCTCTATCTCGCGCTCGGAACGAACGAGCGCAGCGACCGCCCCGGCAGCGACACGCTGTACAACTCGATCTTCTACTTCGACCGCGAGGGCGACCTGGTGGGTCGCCACCGGAAACTGATGCCCACCCACGAGGAGCGGGCAATCTGGGGGCGGGGCGACCCCTCTCATCTCCGGACCTACGAGACCGACCTCGGGACGCTCGGGGGGCTGGTCTGCTACGAGAACCACATGACACTCTCGAAGGCAGCGCTGGCGGCCATGGGCGAGGAGATACACGCCGCGGTCTGGCCGGGCTTCTGGGAGCAACACGGCCACCCGGGCGACAAGACCCGCGCCGAGTCCAGCGAGGCCGTCGACACCTGCGACATCTACCCCGCGACGCGCGAGTACGCCTTCGAGACCCAGTCGTTCGTCGCGGCCTGCTCGGCCTACATGAGCGACGACGTCCCCGCGGAATTCTCCGAAGACGAACTCGGGTTCAACGTCGCCGCCGGCGGGAGCATGCTCGTCAATCCCGCGGGCATCGTCGAGGCCGGTCCGCTGGTCGGCGAGGAGGGACTGCTCACTGCGGAGTTCGACCGCGACGAGCGCCGCGCGACGAAGGCGTACTTCGACGCCATGGGACACTACTCGCGGTGGGACGCCGTCTCGCTGTCGGTCAGCGACGAGACGCCTGCCCCGATGGAACGCCGCGGGCCGAGCGGCAACGGACTTTCCGCAGCCAGGGCACAGAATCTCGCCGAGGAGTACGACATCCCGGTCGAGGCAGTCGAGGGCGTCGCGGCGGCGCTGGCCGAACGGTAGCGCCCGTCACTCGCCGACCGGGCCTAACGAACCGAATCGAGCAGGAGTTTCTGCTCGACGCGTTTGACCTCGTGCTGGACGTCGCGGACGGCGTCGATGTTGGCGCTGATCGAGGTGACGCCCTCCTCGACGAGGTGGCGGACCATCCGGGGTTTCGAGCCGGCCTGGCCACAGATGCTCGTCGCCACGCCGCGTTCGCGGCAGGCGTTGATGACCTCCGTGATGAGTTCACGGACCGCGGGGTGGAGTTCGTCGTAGCGGCCGGCCACCTGTTCGTTGTTGCGGTCGACCGCGAGGGTGTACTGGGTGAGGTCGTTGGTGCCGAAGGAGGCGAAGTCGATGCCGGCCTCGGCCATCGCGTCGACACACAGCGCCGAGGCGGGCGTCTCGATCATCACGCCCCAGGAGCGCTTGTCGGTGTCGATACCCGCCTCCCGGAGGAGTTCGCGCGCCCGGAGGACGTCCTCGACGTCGTTGACCAGCGGGAGCATGATCTCGACGTTGTCGTAGCCCATCTCGTAGAGTTTCCGGAACGCCTCGAGTTCGTGTGCGAACACCTCGGGGCGGTCGAGGCTGCGCCGGATGCCCCGGTAGCCGAGCATGGGGTTGTGCTCGGCCGGTTCGTTCTCGCCACCCTCGAGCTGGCGGAATTCGTCGGTCGGGGCGTCGAGGGTGCGCGCGCGAACCGGCCTGGGGTAGAACTCGTCGGCCACGCGCTGGATGCCGTCGACCATCTCCTCGACGTAGGCGTCGGCGCCGTGGTCCGCAATGTACCGATCGGGCGTCTTGCCCAGCGAGAGGATCATGTGCTCGATTCGCAACAGCCCGACGCCATCGGCACCCGTCGCCGCCGCCCGCTCGGCCGCGTCGGGGATGGAGACGTTGACCTTCACCTCCGTCGCGGTCATCGGCTTGACGGGCGTGTCCGGGCGGACCTCCTCGA
>JAHENO010000069.1 GCA_018609945.1 Haloarculaceae archaeon
ATCATCTCCAACGCCAAGCCGTTCCCGAACGTTCCCGGCACCACCCAGGCGGTTCAGAACTGGGGAACGGAACTCTCACAGGCCGTTGCTGGCAACAAGGACCCACAGCAGGCCGTCGCCGACGGGATCGACCGCGTCAAGAACGCCCTGGAGTAGCGCATGGGCGCCGCGACTCGCCGGGCGCGACACCACATCCGTCGGGTCACGAGGAGTCTCGAACGCCGCGTGCCCGTGCCGTACCTGCTGATCGCGCCCGCCCTCGTTCTGCTGGGCGCGGCCGTCGCCGTGCCGATTCTCACCGTCGGATGGTTGAGCCTCACCGACGCCAGCCTCGCCGGGTCGATTCCCCAGTTCGTTGGCCTCGAGAACTACGCCTCCGCCGTCGTCTTCAACGACCGCTTCTACAACGCGCTGTTCGTCACGACTGTCTTCGTGGTCGGGGCCGTTCTCTCACAGTTCCTGCTCGGGTTCGGGTTCGCGCTGTTGCTCTGGGGACGGGAACGCCGCAGGAAACTCTTCATGCCGGTCCTGCTGGCGCCGATGTTCATCACGTGGATCGCGATCGGGCTGATCTTCCGGTTCCTGTTGAGCCCCGAGATCGGCGTCGTCCCGTACCTCCTCGGATTCGTCGGCCTCGGCGGGATTCCGTGGCTCTCCGATCCGACGTGGGCGATGGTCTCGCTCGTCATCTCGGACACCTGGGAGTGGACGCCGTTCATCATGGTGCTGACCCTGGCGGGCCTGGAGTCGCTGCCGAAGGCGCCCCACGAAGCCGCCCGGACGGACGGAGCGAGCGACCTCGAAGTTTTCTGGGACGTGACACTCCCGCTGATGAAGCCTGTCATCGCGACAGCTTTGCTGATCCGGTCGATCGAGGCCTCGAAAGTGTTCCCGAAAATTCTCGGCATGACCAACGGGGGACCCGGCATCGCGACCGAGAGCGTCAGCTTCCTCATCTACAAGACCGGGTTTACCAACTTCAATCTCGGTCCCGCGGCCGCACAGGCCGTGACCGTGACGCTGATGATCATCGGACTCGTCTACGTCTCGGTCCGCATGGGAGGGATGAGCGATGGCTCGTGACGGCGTCGTCAGAGGTGCGCGACTGCGGCGTGTCGTCGCCGACGTGTTGCTGGTCGTCGGGTCCGTCGTGTTCGCGTTCCCGATCCTCTGGATGGTCTGGACCGCGCTGAAACCGGCCGAACTGGCCTACCAGCCCGACCAGTTCGCGGTCTCCCTCTCCCTGGAGTCGTTCCAGCTCGTCTTCGCGGAGTCGAACATCCCGCTGTTCTTTTTCAACACGTTCGTCATCGCGTCGCTGACGACGCTGATCTCGCTTTTCGTCGGTGGGTTCGCGGCCTACGCCATCACCCGCTACCGGACCTTCGACCGGAAGACCTACGCACTGTTTCTCCTGCCGGTGATCATCCCCCCGATGACACTCGCGGTGTCGCTGTTCTACGTGTTCAATTTCGCCGGCCTCACCAACACCCGCCCCACGGTCGTGTTCGCGCAGTTGAGCTTCGGTATCCCCTTTGCAGTGTGGTTTCTCACCGACTTCTTCCGCGAACTGCCGATCGAACTCGAGGAGGCGGCGATGGTCGACGGCGACTCGCGCATCGAGGCCATCCTGTTCGTGCTCGTGCCGAACATGAAAAACGGCATCTTCGCCTCCGGTATCTTCATATTCATATATGCCTGGAACAACTTCCTGTTCCCGCTCCTGCTGACCAGCCAGGAGGCTCGAACCCTGCCAGTCGAAATAAACAATTTCAACACGTTCGAAGGGCTGCTCATTTCCGAGATGTCGGCAGCAATCATCATCACTATCGTCCCTGTGCTGGTGCTCGCGTTTTTCGCACAGTCGTATCTCGTGAGCGGAATCGCCGCCGGTAGCGGGGTCGATTGACCGGTACATTTACCTGCGCGTCGGCGTTGACAGATCATAATGGCCGAAATACGACTCGACAGTATCACCAAACGGTTCGACGGTCCCGAAGGGACCATCCTCGCAGTCGACGACATCGACCTGACTGTGCACGACGGGGAGTTTCTGGTGCTGGTCGGCCCCTCCGGTTGTGGCAAATCGACGACCCTTCGCTCGGTCGCCGGCCTCGAACGGATCGACGTCGGGTCGATCCACATCGGTGACCGAGACGTCACGGACGTCCCCACCCAGGACCGGGACATCGCGATGGTCTTCCAGAACTACGCGCTGTATCCCCACAAGACCGTCCGCGGAAACATGCGCTACGGGCTGGAAAAGTCCGAGGACATGACCGACCACGAAATCGACCAGCGCGTCGAGGACTTCGCCGAGATGATGGGGATCACGGACCTGCTTGACAAACACCCCGACCAGCTCTCCGGCGGACAGAAACAGCGGACTGCACTGGGGCGGGCAATCGTCCGCGACCCGAAGGTGTTCCTCATGGACGAGCCGCTGTCGAATCTCGACGCGAAACTGCGCCTCCAGTTGCGAACCGAGATCCAGCAGATCCACACCGACCTCGGCATCACCACTATCTACGTCACCCACGATCAGGAGGAAGCGATGACGATGGGTGACCGCATCGCCGTGATGAACGACGGGCGTATCCTCCAGTCGGGCGGCCCGAAAGATATCTACAACCGGCCGAACAGCGAATTCGTCGCCCGGTTCATCGGCCAGCCGACGATGAACTTCGCCACCATCGAGTACGACGGGGACTCGATCAAGGGCGATGTATTCGAGTTCGGACTCGCGACCGACCAGCACCTCGACCGCGGCGAGTACGTCCTGGGCATTCGTCCCGAGGATCTCGTCCTCGACCCGGCCGAACCGGCTGGAACAGCCACCGTCGCGGTCACCGAACCGACCGGGAGCGAGGTCATAATCTACCTGGAGACGCCGAACGAACTCACCCTCAAGTCCGACGCCGTCGAGGAACCGGGGATCGGTGCGGAGGTCGCTTTCGGGGTTCCGCCCGAGAAGATCCACCTGTTCGATCCGGAGACCGGCGAGACGGTCTACCACGGCAGACTCAAACGCGACGGATTCGAGACAGCGCCGGTTCAGTCCGTCGAGGAGTAACTGCTACCGGGACGTGTCGGGACCGCCTCGATGTCGAATGCCAGCTGTTCGATGTCGTGGTCGAAGCCGGCGGTGGACGCCCCGTCGACGACCAGTTCCGTCCCGGAGACGAACGAGGCGTCGTCGCTGGCGAGGAACGCAGCGGCCGCAGCAACGTCCCCCGGGCGGCCGAGTCGTCCCAGCGGGAACCGAGCCAGCCACTCGTCTCTGAGTGAGTCGCCGCCCCGTTCGGACATCGACTCGCGTTTCCCGTCCGTTTCGACGATTCCCGGGCACACCGCGTTCGACCGGATACCGTGGGTGCCGTACTGGGTGGCGATGAGCCGCGAGAGGGCGATCACGCCCCCCTTGGCCGCCGAGTAGGCCGGCGCCCAGCAGCCGTATTGGCCCGCGACCGAAGCGATGTGGACGAAGGCCCCGCCGCCGTTCTCGATCATGTAGGGGAGGGCTTCCTGGGAGCAGAGGAACGTTCCCCGCAGATTCAGTTCGATATTCCGCTGGAAGTCCTCCAGCGAGACGGTATGGAGTTTGTCACCCCCGAAGTGTCCCCCGGCGTTGTTCACGAAGACATCGAGGCCGCCCTGGCGGTCGACTGTCGACCGGATCAGCTCCCGGACATCACTTTGATCGGTGACGTCGGTGTGCTGGAAGTGCGCGTCGTGACCGTCGCGGCGGAACGCTTCGGCCACTGCCCGACCGTTCGTCTCGTCGATATCCGCAATAGTCACCGACGCCCCCTCGCTGGCGAATCTGTCGGCGATCGCCCGCCCGATACCGGAGGCTGCGCCGGTCACGATAGTAGACCTACTATCGAGTCGCGAACACGGCTCCGACATGGCTACACCACCGACCCGGAACACAATAAAAACACCGGTGGATTTATTCCGAGGCCACTCCCTGCACGTAGTATGAGCGAACAGCGACCAGCAGCCGTCATCAGAGACGACGAGGAGATGGAGTACGAGCCACTGGACCTCGCCGACGGCGTCACCCGCGCCGTCATGCTCGACGAGTCCGACGGCACGCCGAATTTCCGGATGCGCCAGTACAAACTCGAACCCGGAGCGACGGTCCCGAAACACACCAACGAAGTCGAACACGAAGTCTACAACGTCTCCGGGGAGTACGTCGTCGGGATCGACGATGAGGAGTACACCGTCTCGGAGGGCGACACTCTGCTGATCCCCGCTGGAGCGGTCCACTGGTTCCGCAACGAGAGTGAGGAGGAGAGCCACTTCGTCTGCGTCGTGCCCAACGGGGACACGGGCACCGAACTGCTCGACGAGGAGAACTGATAGTGACGCCTGTACCGGCTTGCCGTGTCGACGGGTTCCCGTCGTATGGTCGCCACGGGAACGGCTCACAGCCGTCGGTGTGGAGGTAACTGCGAAGAGACGCGTGTTCCCTCGGCCGTCTCTCTGCCACAGAAAGATCATCCGCGTTCGTATATATTCTTCAATACTAATCGAAGAAGATAATTAAAACTATAGTAACTGGGCTCTCGTATTTCTACAGTAGGATTTTATTTTTTATATATTTAAGCATGATTTAATGAATAGAAATAATTAAGACAGCAAATTGCGGATTATTCCATAAACATCTCTCGCTACCCGGATGTGAAGACGTCAATCTAATATTTACTTTATAAATTTTGTAGTTATATATCCTGTCCTAAATTTGAGGAAGAGTGTGGTTACTCGACAACAGGATAGAGGACCACGTCGACAGTTTCGCCAGCGGCGAGGTCCTCGGTCGTCAGCACGAACCCGTCGGCTCGACTCGCCCGGGTACTCGAGGAGAGTACGCTCGGGTCGAACTGTTCCCCGTACACCGACAGCGGGGAGTCGACGTGGCCGAGGGGCATCGCCTCGCCGTCCTCGACGGTCACCGGAACGGCGTACTCGAAGCCCTCCGGGCCGAGGGTGACCGTTCGCTGAAGGGTCGCCTCCACCGTCGAAAGGTCGGTCCGCCCCGTAAAGAAGGGGCGCGCGACCAGCGTCGTGATGGCGTGAGCGCCGATCGGCTTGCCAGGGATGGCGAAGACGGTCGCCTCCTGCTCGGGGAGCGTCGCGAGGGCAATCGGCTTGCCGGGACGGACCCGCACGCGGTGGAAGTGTACGTCACCGAGGTCGTCCAGTGCACGCACGACGTAGTCCTTGTGGCCGACGCTGGTCCCACCGGTCGTCAGCACGACGTCGTACTCGGCGGCCAACTCCGCAATGCGCGTCCGGACGCGGTCGTACTCGTCCGGGACGGACCCCTCGTAGGTGGGGTCGTGGCCCCAGGCGCTCGCGAGACCCGAGAGCATCGGTGAATCGAGGTCCTGCTGGCGGCCCTCGTGGATCTCCGTCCCCGTCGCGAGGACCGCCACCGAGAACGGTTCGACGACCTCCACCGTTTCCCGGCCGATGTCCCCGAGCAGGAGTGCGTCCTTCGGCGAGACGCGTTCGCCTGCCTCGAAGAGCACCTCCCCTTTCGCGACGTTACTCCCCCGCTCGTAGGTGTACGTCCCCGGGTCCAGCAGCGTCCCCGAGAGCTGCCCGTCATCGACGGTTGCCTCCTCCCGTTTGAGGACTGCGTTGGCCTCCGGGGGCAGGGGGGCACCGGTGGCGATTTCGACGGCCTCGCCAGGATCGATAGACGGTGGCTCGTCCTCGGGGTACACCTCGGTGTCGACGACGGTGAGGGGGTAGCCGTCCGTGGCATCGAAGGCGTACCCGTCCATCGTCGCGTGGTCGTGGGCGGGAACGTTCGCTTCGGCGACAATATCCGCTGCCAGCACCCTGCCGGACAGGGCGTCGATCCCGATAGTCTCGGTCGCCTTGTCGGCCAGTGCTGACTGCCGCGCGTCGAGGACCGATTCGACTGCGTCCGCGCGCCACACCATGCCCTCGTGGTCGTGTGCCATGGGCGCCGTTGGGTCGTGGCGACAAAAAGCGTGGCGTCCGGCCCCGCTCTCGTCGTCTCCCGTACCCAGACGTACGTACCGGCTTGGGAAACTTTTAGTGGTCTGCTCACACAGCAACGTGTGGTAGTGTGACAATGACACGGAGACCCGACGCAGAGACGAGGGCGTGGTAACATGGAGTTCGAGGGCACGTTCACGATCGAGGAGGTCTCGCCCGAGGAGGTGTGGCTGTCGCTCTCGGATCCGTACATGATCAAACAGTCGCTCCCGGGTTGTCAGTTTCTCACCGAGGTCGAGGACCCGGACGACGTGGATTTCGAGGAGTTGCGGGAGGCCGAACCGGACGAGGACCCGCCGCTCCTGCCGGAGGCCGACCCCGACGAGGTCGCCGCCCGGGGGTTCGACGAGGGGAGCCACTACGCGGCGTTGCTGGAACTGAAAGTCGGGGCCGTCAAGCCGAGCTTCCGGACGGTCGTCACCATCGACGAGTGGGACCATCCGGTCGGCTCCGCGTCGGGCGAGGGGGACGCCAGCGGGAGTTCCTTCGAGATGGACTCGGGGATGGAACTGTCGGAGACCGACGAGGGCGTCGCGATCGCCTGGCACGCCGAGGCAGACGTCTTCGGCCGGATCGCACAGATGGGCCAGCGCGTGATCAACCCGGTCGCGGATCGGGTCGTCAGCCGGTTCTTCAGCAACATCGAGGACCAGCTGACGGAAGTCGCCGAAGAGGACGAGTCGAGCGGACTGCGCGACCGGATCAAAGGGATGTTCTAACGGGCTGCACCGACCGGCCCACTGGGGGCCGAACCAAACAGAGCGAGACATCGGACACATGGCAGAACACGACATCACGCTCACGGTAAACGGGAACGAACAGGAATTGACAGTCGAGTCGCGAACGCTCCTGGTTCACGCATTGCGGGACGAACTGGGGTACACGGGGCCGAACGTCGGCTGCGAATCCAGCATGTGCGGGGCCTGTACCGTCCACGTCGACGGCAAAGCCGTCAAGTCCTGCACGATGCTGGCGGTCCAGGCAGACGGGACGGACGTCACGACGGTCGAGGGCTTAGACCAGGACGGGGAGTTCCACCCCATCCAGGAGGCCTTCCAGGAGGAACACGGCCTCCAGTGTGGGTATTGCACACCCGGCATGATGATGACGGCCGTGGATTTCCTGGACGACCACGACGACCCCGGCCGCGAGGAGATCCGGGAGGCACTGGAGGGCAACCTCTGTCGGTGCACCGGCTACCAGAACATCGTCAACGCGGTCGAGACGGCCTCGAACAAGATGGGCGGCTCGGGCGCCGCCGCGGGAGGTGACGACTGATGAGTATCGAGACCGAGGACCCGAGCGAGATCGACCCGGCAGAGATTCTGGGGTCGGCGATCGAACGCCGCGAGGACCCGGCGCTGATCACCGGCGACGCGGAGTACACCGACGACATCCAGATCCCGCGGATGACCCACATGGCGGTCAAGCGGAGCCAGCACGCCCACGCGAGAATCGAGGACGTCGATACCTCGGAGGCGGAGGCGATGGACGGCGTCGTCGACGTCTTCACCGCGGAGGACATCGACGTTCCCGGCAGTTTGCCGGTCGGCTGGCTCCTGGAGACGCTCGAACAGGTCGACCACCCGATTCTCGCCGGGGAGAAGGTCCGGTACCAGGGCGACGGCGTCGCCATCGTCGTCGCAGAGGACCGGTACACTGCCCAGGACGCTCTCGACGCTATCGACGTGGAGTACGAACGCCTCGACGCCGTCACGGATCCGAGCGACGCGCTGAACGGGGGGCCGGAGATTCACGACGACGCCGCGGACAACGTGGCATTCGAGTGGGAGATCGGCAACGCCGACGAGACCGAGGAGGCCTTCGAGGAGGCGGCACACACGGTCGACCTCGAGGTAGAGAACCAGCTGTTGATCCCGAACGCGATGGAGCCACGCGCCGCCGTGGCAGACTACAACCCCTCGGACAACCAGATCGACCTGGCGATGACCACCCAGAACCCCCACGTTCACCGGCTGCTGATGGCGGGGGTGATCGACCATCCGGAGAACAAGCTCTCCATCCGGGCACCGGACGTCGGTGGCGGCTTCGGCAGCAAGATCCACCACTACGCCGACGAGGCGCTCACCGCGTGGGCGGCAAAGCAGGTCGAACGCCCCGTCAAATGGGTCGCCACCCGCTCGGAGACCTACCAGACCGACGCGCTCGGCCGTGGCCACGAGACCCACGGGCAGGTCGCGATGGACGAGGACGGCAACATCACCGGACTCAAGGTCGACACGAAGGCCAATCTCGGTGCCTACCTCTCGACGTTCGCCCCGTCGATCCCGACCTACCTATACGGGACGCTCCTGTCGGGCCAGTACGAGATCCCGGCCATCCACTGCGAGGTGACGGGCGCGTTCACGAACGTGCCGCCCGTCGACGCCTACCGCGGGGCCGGCCGACCCGAGGCCTCCTACATCGTCGAGCGCCTGGTGAAACACGCCGCCGAGCACATGGACATGGACCCGGCGGAGTTCCGCCGGCAGAACTTCGTCCCCGGGGACGCGTTCCCCTACGAGACGCCGGTCGCGATGGTCTACGACTCCGGCGACTACGAGAAGACGCTCGACCGTGCCCTGGAGATGCTCGACTACGAAGAGTTCCGCGAGCGCCAGGAAGCGGCCCGCGAGGAGGGGCGCTATCTGGGCGTCGGCTTCTCGGCGTACATCGAGGCCTGTGGCATCGCACCCTCCGAACTCGTCGGACAACTCGGCGCCCAGGCCGGCCTCTGGGAGTCCTCGCTCGTCCGGTTCCAGCCCTCGGGGACCGTCACCGCGTATCTGGGCACGTCCGGCCACGGCCAGGGTCACGACACCACCTACTCGCAGATCCTCGCCAGCGAACTCGGCCTCGACATCGAGGACATCGACATCGTCGAGGGCGACACCGACGAGATTCCCCAGGGCATGGGCACCTACGGCTCCCGTTCGGCGGCAGTCGGCGGGAGCGCACTCGTCCAGAGTGCCCGGAAGGTGGTCGAGAAGGCCAAGAAGATCGCCGCCCACCAGCTCGAGGCCAGCGAGGACGACATCGAGTTCGAGGACGGCGAGTTCCGGGTCGCGGGCGCGCCCGACCGCTCGATGCACATCCAGGACGTCGCGGGCGCCGCCTACCTCGCACACGACATGCCCGACGACGTCGAGCCCGGGCTGGAGGCGTCGAGCTTCTACGACCCCGAGAACTTCGTGTTCCCGTTCGGGATGCACGCCGCCATCGTGGAGGTCGACCCCGACACCGGCGAGATCGACTTCGAGACCTACGTCGCGGTCGACGACGTGGGCAACCAGATCAACCCCAAGATCGTCGAGGGGCAGATCCACGGCGGCGTCGCGCAGGGTGTCGGCCAGGCACTCTACGAGGGTGCCGAGTACGACGAGAACGGCCAGCTGTTGACGGGGTCGATGCAGGACTACACCGTCCCGAAGGCGATGCACGTCCCGGAGATGGAGACTGATTCAACCGTCACGGAGTCGCCCCACAACCCACTCGGGGTCAAGGGGGTCGGCGAAGCGGGCACCATCGCCGCCCCGCAGGCCATCGTCAACGCGGTGGTCGACGCGCTCGAACCGTTCGGCGTCGAGAACATCGAGATGCCCCTGAAAGAGGAGCGCGTCTGGCGGGCCATCCACGAGAACGGAGGTGACGCCTGATGTACCCCGGCGAGTTCGACTACCACCGCGCCGAGAGCGTCGAGCACGCGCTCGAACTGCTGGCCGACCTCGACGACGCCGAACTCCTCTCGGGCGGCCACAGCCTCCTGCCGACGATGAAGACCGGTCTCGCGGACCCCGACGCCGTGGTCGACATCGGCCACATCGACGCGATGACCGGCATCGACCACAGCGGGGACACGACGACGATCGGCGCCAACACCACCTACGCTGAAATCGCGGACGACGACACCCTCTGGGACTCGGTGACGGTGCTCGCTGAGGCCGCCGGCGAGATCGGCGACGTCCAGGTGCGCAACGCCGGCACCATCGGCGGGAACATCGCTCACGCCGACCCCGCCTCGGACCTGCCTGCTGCGGCCCTGGCGGCCGACGCGACCCTGGTCGCCCACGGCCCGGACGGGGAACGCGAGATCGACGTCGACGACTACTTCATCGCGATGTACATGACCGACCTCGCGGAGGACGAACTCCTCACGCGCGTCGAGGTCCCCCACCAGGGGCCGGAGGTCGGGTCGGCCTACGTCAAAAAGCCCAGTCCCTCCTCGGGCTACGCGCTGATCGGCGTCGCTGCTACCCTCTATACGGACGGCGGCACTGTCGCCTCGGCCCGGGTCGCCGCAAACGGCGCGATGGACCACGGCGTCCGCCTGACGGCCGTCGAGGACGCCCTCGAAGGCATGTCGGTCGACGACGTCGGTGACGCCGGCGAGCACGCCGGTGACAGCCTCGACACCTCCATGTTCATGGACGACATCCAGGCCTCCGCCGAGTTCCGCGCCCAGCTGCTCGAGGCCTACACCGAGCGCGCGCTCGAACGGGCCGCCGACCGCGTCGGCGTGGCTGCGACGGTCTGATCCGGCACTTCCCGACTTTTTGCGAAGGGCTCTTGGGGAATATGATAAACCAGGTACAGATTAATTAGTACCGATTGGCGTGCAGGATAGCGAGGATAAGTACAGCAGCTACCGTCACGCTAACTATGCTGACCGATAGTGTGTGACGGACGAGCTACTCGGTGGTGAGGACTGTCGCGTCATATCCCACCCGCTCGATGGCGTCTACGATCTGCTCTATTTCGGCGTCGGGACTCACAGAGACCGTCCCGCGCTGGGCGTCGTACGAGACGGTCACATCCGTGACGCCCGATTCAGAGCCGAGGAACTGTTCGAGGCTTCGGGCACAACTCGTGCAGTGCATCTCCTCGATCCGGAGTTCGTATTCCATGTCAGGCCACTCCCAAGAGCGCACGTCCTACCGTGAACACGACCAGCACGCTGCCCCCGCCGATCAACACGGTCGCGTTCACTCCCCGAAGCGTGTCGTACTTGCCGCTGAATACATCGATCGCGTGTTCGCGCAGGAGTGCCCCCAAGATTGCAATTGGCGCGATCCGCCCCAGCACGTACGTACTCAACAGGACAGCACCGTAGACGGGGCTGGCCGCGATAACCACCCACAGCAGGAGGAGATGATAGGTTGGCAGGGGACATCCGCCACCAGTCCCACCGTAGACCGCACCCAGCAGGATATAACCGGCCGCATCGTCGCGGGTATCGACTGCCTCCCGGAGTGTAGGGCCGATCGAGACGGGAAGACTGGGCAGCGCAAGCAAGTCGAGTTCGCGCAGTCCCCACAGGATCGAAAACAACCCGACGCCGCCGATGACCGCCACGGCGACGTACACACCGCTTGCCGGATATGCCACAACGAGGGGACGAAGGGTTTCACCGAACAGCCCCAACACGAACCCCAGCGTTCCAAGGACGAGGACCGCTCCCAGCCCGTAGAGGACGGTTTTTTGAAGAAATCCATACCGGGAGTCAGTGTGCGTGGCGGCCGGGAGGAGCGACATCACGATCGGGAGATTGCACGGAAGGAAGTTCATCGAGAGGCCGATCAGTGCGGCCGCGCCGAGCGAGAGGAGAACGCCCGGGTGCTGCGGGACGAAACCGGGCGTGGCTCCGACGACGCCCAGCACGCCGCTGACATACCCCACGAAGACAGGGAGCAGCGACAGCACGAGCAGACCTGTCAGACCGCCGACCGTTCCCGCGATGATCGGGAGCCGATAGCGACGGAACTTTGCGGTGGACATGGGCTCCTCTAGTACGGTTCGCTGTCGGGAGTGGAAAGACTTGCGACGACCTTCGCGAGTGCCGGGAGTGATAGGAGACTCCCGCCCTGTATGAAGCACGATTCCTTCTACCAATTCCTATACAGGTGCTGTTTCATCGAGTGTGGCAATCTCCGTCGGGAGAAACCATCCGCTGTCAGTCCAGCAAAACCGACCTCCTGTTCAGGCTTCGCTGGCCGGTATCTCGACGGCTTCGTCGCCCTCGGCAGCCTCGTGGATAGCCCTGATCGTCCGCAGGTCGTGCAGGCCCTGGCGGCCGTCGGGGCCGACGGAGCCACCGGTCAGCAGACGGTCGGCGAAGTAGTCGAACAGGTCCCGCGTCTCGCGGTGCTCGTCGAACCCGGACGTGATTTCGGCCTCCATCTCGCCGCGGGCGACCCGGAGCGTCGCGGTCCCGTGGAAGGCGGGCCGGAGTTCGACCAGGCCCTCCGTCCCGGTGATCGTTAGCCGGGAATCGCTCTGGGCGTTCTGGCTCGTCGTCGTCACGAGCGGAACGTCGCCCTCGAAGGTGAGCGTGAACGTGGCGTGTTCGTCCGGGACGTCCGCGAAGGCTTCCTGCGTCGAGCGCATCCGCGCGCTGGCTTCCACGGGGTCGCGGTCGAGGAGGTACCGCGCCGTGTTGATCGGATAGATGCCGATGTCCATGACAGTCGTCCCGTACCCCGTGAGGTCGGGGTCGAGGCGCCACTGGTCCGTGTCGGGAATGATCGACAGGAGAGATTGGGTGTTGCTCCCGGACGCCTGGACCGGGTCGCCGACGAATCCCGACGCGATCAGCTTGCGAGCGCGGCGAACCGCGGGCTCGACCTGCATCCGGTAACCCGTCATCAACTGGACGTCGGCCTCCGCAGCCGCGTCCACCATCTGCCGGCCGCGCTCGACGGTCGCCTCGATGGGTTTCTCCGTGAGGATCGCCTTCCCGTACGCGGCCGCAGTCTCGGCGTATTCGAGGTGGAGTGCGTTGGGCGTCCCCACGTAGACCGCGTCGTAGGCGTCGGTCGCGGCTCCGTCGTGGTACTGCTCGTAGGTGAGTGCGTGTTCGATGTCGGTGCCGGCCGCGACGCGCTCGGCTTTCTCCGTGGAACTGCTCACCAGTACCGTCGTCTCGCAGAACGCCGAGTTCGCGATTGCTGGCATCGCCACGTCCGTCGTCCACCAGCCCAGCCCCACGAGCGCGAATCGCACGGGCCCCGCGTCGGGGCCAGCAGTCTGCCAGTCCCGTTCGTCGTATCCGTCGAGCCAGTCGGCGAGGGTCATGGGACACGCTACGGTCACCGGATGTAAATGCTCGCCGTAATTGGAAGGGATGCTGGCACGGTTCGCAACCGTTAGGCCACTGGGGGGACTGGCAGGTGCATGGACGAGAGACCACTCGGCACGACTGGCTACGACGTCACCGACGTCGGGATGGGCACCTGGAACATCGGCGGCGACTGGGGTGATGTGACCGACGACCGGGGACGTGCGGCGATCCGGGCAGCCCTCGACGCGGGGGTGAATTTCCTCGACACGGCCGACGTCTACGGCGACGGGCGCAGCGAACGGCTCATCCGCGAGGTACTGTCCGAACGCGACGAGCAGCCAGTCGTCGCAACCAAGGCCGGACGCCGACTCGACCCCCACGAAGCGGACAGGTACACCGAGGCGAACCTGCGACGGTTCGTCGACCGCTCCCGCGAGAACCTCGGCGTCGATACGCTCGACCTCCTCCAGTTGCACTGTCCGCCGACGGACACCTACTACCAGCCGGAGACCTTCGAGGCCCTCGAGACGCTCGGCGAGGAGGGCCGTATCGACCACTTCGGCGTCAGTGTCGAGCGCGTCGAGGAGGGACTGAAGGCCATCGAATACCCCGGTGTGGAGACGGTGCAGATCATCTTCAATCCCTTCCGCCAGCGACCCCGCGAGGTGTTCTTCCGGGAGGCGCAGCGTCGCGAAATCGGGATCATCGTCCGGGTGCCGCTGGCGTCGGGCCTGCTCACGGGCGCGCTCTCCCGGGACACGGAGTTCCCCGAGAACGATCACCGGAATTTCAACCGCGACGGCGACGCCTTCGACGTCGGCGAGACCTTCGCCGGCGTTCCGTTCGAGACTGGGCTGGACGCCGTCGATGCCCTCCGCCCGGCCGTGCCCGACGGGACGACGATGGCACAGATGACGCTCCGGTGGATACTCGACCACGACGCGGTATCGACTGTCATTCCTGGCTCGACCTCGCCGGGTCACATCCGGGAGAACGTCGCGGTCGCCGACCTCCCGCGCCTGCCCGCAGAGACGCACGAGGCGGTCCGGGACGTCTACGACGAGTACGTCCGCGAGCACGTTCACCAGCGCTGGTGACGCGGCGCCGCCCGTGACTGGAATGTTCGCGACGGCGTGCCGGTTCCCCCTGGCGACCAGCGACGGGCGCGACAGCCTCGCCGTGGCGGCGGGACTCGTCCTGGCGACGCTGGTCCTCGTCCGTGTTGCCAGAGCAGTCTGGCCCGACGCGCTCGCAATCGCTGCGCTGGCACTCGCCACGGTGCCTGCCGTGCTCTTTGCGGGACTGCTCGGGTCGATACTCCAGAGCAAGGGCGGGGACCCCGAACCGCCGGGGTTCGGGCTGCGGTCGCTGCCGGTCAGGACCGGCGCCAC
>JAHENO010000070.1 GCA_018609945.1 Haloarculaceae archaeon
ACATCCATCTGAGTTCGCTGGACGTCCAGCACGGCTTCTCGGTCCGGCCCGAAACCGTCCTCAGCAAGCACACCAACCTGCAAGTGCTTCCGGGCTACGAGTGGGTCATCCCGATGACCTTCGACGAACCGGAAACCTACCACGTCATCTGCAACGAGTTCTGTGGCCAGGGACACCGGACGATGCACGGCCGTATCATCGTGAGGGAGTGATACCATGTCCGTCAGCACGCTGTTCACGAACGACTACGACGAGAACGGATTCAGGACCTGTTCGGTGACCGGGCTGGACATCCACCGGACGGCCGAAAACCACGTGAAACTGTTCGGCCTGACAGCCGTGATCGCGTTACTCCTGGGCGGACTGTTCGCCATCACTGTGGTGACGACCCGCTGGGAACTCATCGGCCTGCTCCCGCCCGGAGCGTTCTACAAACACCTCTCGGCACACGCCTGGAACCTGCTCATCTTCTGGATGGTGTTCATGGAGGTCGCTATCCTCTACGTGGGCGGTCCGATGATACTCGGTCGGCGGCTCCCGCTGCCGAGACTCGCCACGGCGGCCTGGGGAGGGATGGTCGTCGGTGCGCTCACGATCAACTACGCGATCCTGACTGCCGACGGCTCGTTCGGCGAGGTCGCGCCGCTGTTGACCTCGTATGCACCCCAGCAGTCGCCGCCGCTGTTCTACCTCGGCGTCGTGGTCTTCATCGTCAGTACGGTCGTCGCGGCCGTCCCCTTCTTCCTCACTCTGTGGCGCGAGCGTCGGGAGAACCCCAACAAGACGCTGCCGCTGGTGGCGTTCGGTGCCTTCATCACCTCGATCATCGCCACGGAGGCACTGGTCGGCGGGCTGATCACCTTCGGCGTCACCCTCCTGTGGCGTGTCGACATCATCCAGTTCATGGACGCCGCCTGGTACCGCCACTTCTACTGGACCATCGGCCACGGAAGCCAGCAAATCAACCTCGCCGCAATGGTCACCGTGTGGTACTTCTTGACCCACGTCGTCGGCGGGGCCGAGGTCGTCAGCGAGAAGGTCTCCCGGACCGCCTTCGTGCTCTACCTCTTTTTCATCAACCTCGGTGCGGCCCACCACCTCATGTCCGACCCCGTTGTCTCCTCGGGGTGGCGGCTGTTCAACACCTCGTATGCCTTCTACGGGGCTGCCTTCGCCAGCATGATCCACGCCTTCGCCATCCCCGCCGGGATGGAAGCTGGGCGGCGCAAGCGCGGCAAGGGTGGCGGCCTGCTGGGCTGGCTCACCTCCGCACCCTGGAAGAATCCGGTGTTCAGCAGCACCATCTTCAGCATCATCCTGTTCGGCTTCCTCGGTGGCATTACCGGCGTCGTCATGGGTCAGATGCAGGTCAACATGACCTGGCACAACACCTTCGCGACCGTCGGTCACTTCCACGGGACCGTCGCCGTCGGGACGACGCTCGCGTTCATGGGGCTGGTCTACTTCGTCATCCGGACGATGTTCCAGCGCGGCCTGGCCTTCGGCCGCCTCGCGGCCGCCCAGCCGTACCTCTATGCCGGGACGATGGGCGTCACCGTCCTGATGATGATGTACGTCGGCCTCCTCTTCGGCGTGCCCCGCCGCATCGCGCAGGTCGTCCGCGACATCCCCGGGTCGGATTTCAGCCTGATCGCGGCGGCACCGCTGTTTGCCATCCTGGGCGTGTTCGGACTCCTGGCCATCCTGTCCGGAGCGTTCTTCGTCGTGGTGGCTGTCGGCTCGTTGCTTGCCGGCAAACCGCCCGAGAGCATGGCCTCCCGGACCGACATCGAACCGGTCGGGAGCCTCCAGGCTGATGGCGGCGTCGGGGTCGACGACGGCGCCCCGGCCGAGGGCAGCGTCCAGGCTGACGGCGGCCACGACCCGGTCCACGCATACGAGATGCGCGGGACCTTCTTCTTCGTGCTCGTCTTCATGGCGGTGTTCGTCGTGGCGTGGGCTGCCAACTGGTTTTTCCTCTCGCGGCTGTGGTCGATCGGCCTCTGAGAACTCCCAGCACCCTACTTTCCGACAATGACAGCCGGTTCAACAAAGTCTGAAGAGTTCGAATCATGACACCCGAAACCGAATACGAGGCGCACGAACCATGACGGCAAGTTCCGGCGAATCCGGGGAGACAGAGTCACCAGTCGCGTTCGTCCGTCGCGTCCTCAGGGGTATGTGGCGGGACATGGTGAGCGTCTACTACGCGAACACGCTGGTCTGGCGCGTCCTCAAGAGCGGTGCGTTGCTCTTTCTCGGGTTCTTCTGCTGGATCGGTGGCAATCTCACCCTGTCGTTTGTCGACTGGGCACCGTTCCGGTACGTGACGGCCTACGGCTTCGCACTGCTGTTCTGGGGGCCGTTCACGCACCTGATCGTCGTTCCGCTGGTGATCCGCCTGCGACGTACCGCGGACCATCCGGTGACACGGTTCTTCTCGCGGCACGGATCGAAGACCAACCTGACCGTGTTTCTGGTCGTGGTCGTCGTGCTCGGGACCTTCCCCCCCGGGGTGATGACCTTCCAGTTCGGGGGTGCTGCGAGCGGCGCACCCGACATCACTGGCGATCTGCAGTGTACGAAAACCCCCGACACCGTGCATTGCCACCTCGTGAATCCCCAGGGCGTCGACCACGTGGTCGTCCTCTCGGGCGGCGAGACGATCGAGACCGACGAACAGGCACCCTTCGAGTTCGACATTCCCAGGGACGAACTGGCGGAGGTGAACGACCAAGAACAGTTCACCGTCGAATTGCGCGACGAGAACGGCAACACCCAGCGGCGGTTCGTCCGGCAGGTCAACCTCATCCCCGGGGAGTGACAGCGGCACCCTCACATGGGGTGACAGTTAAGTGAACTCCAGTCGGTCGTTGTACCGATGCCACGTGTGACCGATGTCCCGCCGCCGGAAATCCAGAGCGACCTCGAGGGCCTCAACAGGGCGCTTGACGAGGCAGTCCCGCCGCGAGTCCTCGACCGGAACCTGCTGATCGCGACCTGGAACATCCGTGCGTTCGGCGGGCTCACGGAGAAGTGGGTCGCCACGGACGACGACAGTCCGAAGCGGGATCTCCAGTCGTTACGGACCATCGCCGAGATCATCCGTCGGTTCGACGTGATCGCCCTCCAGGAGGTCCGGGGCAACCTCAAGGCCCTCCGGCACATGCTCAAGTTCCTCGGCTCCAACTGGGGTCTGATCATGACCGACGTCACACGGGGCGCGCCCGGCAACAACGAGCGTCTCGGGTTCCTCTTCGACCGCCGAACGGTCCAGGTCAGCGGCCTTGCCGCCGAACTGGTGGTCCCTCAGGAGGAACTCGACGACGTGTCTCCCGACGCGCTACAGCGACAGTTCGCCCGGACGCCGTACGCCGTGAGTTTCCGGTGCGGGGACCGGACGTTCGTCCTCGTGACGCTCCACGTGCTCTACGGCCGCTCGGCGACCGAGCGAACCCCGGAACTGCGGGCGATCGCCGACTGGCTCGACCGGTGGGCGCGGGACATCAACAGATGGGACCACAATCTGATCGCGCTGGGCGATTTCAACATCGACCGGATGGGCGACGAGCGGTACGAGGCGTTCACGTCGACCGGGATCGAGGTCCCGGAGGACCTCCACGACGTCCCGCGGACGCTCTTCAGTGATCCCTCGAACCCGAATACGGGGAAGTTCTACGACCAGATCGCGTGGTTCACCGAGGAGAGCGGGCGTCCCGCGCTGTCGCTCGTCCACAACCGGAGTGGCTATTTCGATTTCAGGGACGTCGCGCTCCCCCGCCGCGACCTGAGCAACTTCCAGCTCTCCTGGCGCATCTCCGATCACTACCCGCTGTGGACGGAGTTCGACCTCGACTGACTACCGAAGAACCGGGGACTGACGTCACAACGAACCATCGCCACCTGGGTATTCAGTTCAGCAGGCTAGACAACGACCCGGTTCCTTTTGTGGACTACTCCAGACCCTGGTACGGTACTCTCTGTTCCTACAGCACCGGACGCCGGGAGTTCGAGACCACGAGAATGCTGCTCGTGGCCATAGCGACGGCAGCAAACAGCGGATTGAGCACGCCCAGGGCCGCGAGTGGAAGCGCGACGGCGTTGTAGAGGAGTGCCCAGCCGATGTTCTCCCGGATGCGGCGCCTGGTGGCCGAGGCGAGGTCGAACGCAACCGGGACGTCCGAGAGTGTCCCGTCGGGAACGACGACGTCGGCAGCCTCGGCCGCTCTGGCGGTGCCCGCGACCGCGACGCCGACGTCTGCTGCAGCCAGGGCGGGCGCGTCGTTGGTCCCGTCCCCGACCATCGCCGTCGTCCGCTCTGCCCCCAGGCGGCGAACTGTCGCGACCTTGCCGTCGGGGGGAACGCCCGCGAAGACGCTGTCGACCGCGGGATGTTCCCGAAAGCGCTCGGCCGCACTCTCGTCGTCGCCGGTCAGCACGACAACGTCCCGATCCGAGAAGTCCTCCAGGACCGCCTGCCAGCCCTCGCGTTCGCGGTCGCCGACGATGGCGATAGCCTGCGCCCGTCCCTCGCGCCCGATCGCGACCGGCATGTCACCCCCGTCTCTCGCGGCCTCGACTGCCGCCTCCAGTGGCTCCGGGAGCGGACCAGCCTGGCGTTCGACCAGCTCCGGCGTCCCGACGACGACCCGGTCGCCGTCGACGCGGCCGCTGATCCCCTCGCCCGGATGCCGCTCGAACTCCGCGACCGACGCGGAGGGACCGTCGGTGTCCGCGGACACTGCCGACCCTTCGAGGCCACCGTCGGGTTCGACGTCCAGACCGGAGTCGGGACTGTCGCCGGATTCGGGACCGCGGTCGCCGCTGTGTCCGTCAGTCTCCGTCGTTGCGAAGTCGACGATAGCGGACGCAACCGGATGCGAGGAGTGTCGTTCCAGTGGGGCCGCGGCCTCGAGTGCCGTTTTGTCGCCGACGAACTCGCGGACTTCCATCTCGCCGGTCGTCAGCGTCCCGGTCTTGTCGAAGACGACTGTTTCGACCGATGGCGCCGATTCGAACAGCGCACCGTTCGTGACCACGACGCCGCGTTCGAGCGCGTCGCGCAGGCCACCGGCGACAGCCAGTGGCGTCGCCAGCCCCATCGCGCACGGACAGGCCGCCACGAGCACGGTGAGCCCTGCGAGGAGTGCCCCAGCAATCTCGCCGCCGGCGAGGAGTCGCCACCCCGTCACGACGGCAGCCACGAGCAACACCAGCGGGACGAAGACCGTGGCGAGTCTGTCCGCGAACCGCTGGACTGCGTGTCCCTCGCTCTGCACGCTCCACAGGAGCGAGGTGAGGCGATCCAGCGTGTTCCCCGCGCCGTCGCCTACCTCGACCACTAGCGAACTGTCGGTCACGACGGCTCCGCCCACGACCTCGTCGCCCGGTTCTTTCGTGGCGGGCAGTGATTCGCCGGTCAGGATCGCCTCGTCGACCGCCGCGGTCCCCTCTCGGACGGTCCCATCGGCCGGGACGCGTTCCCCGGGGGCGACGATGACCTCGTCACCTGCAGCCAGCTCCTCGACCGACACCGTCTCGGTACGCCCGTCGGCGGTGCGGCGGGTTGCCTCGCTGACGCGCGCCTCGGTGAGCGAGGAGAGCAGTCCCGTGGCCTGGCGTTTCAGTCGCTGCTCGTAGTAGGTCCCGGCAGTCACGACGAGCACGATAGCGATCGAGACATCGTAGTAGAGGTGGATGCTGCCGGTCGCCAGCGCGACGGTGCTGTAGGTGTAGGCCCCCAGGATCGCGACGGCGAGCAGGAGATCCATGTTGGGGTGGCCGGTCGTGAGGCTGACGTATGCGCCCCGCAGGATGGGCCACCCGGTGTAGAACACGACGCCGGTCGCCAGCAGCGCGATGACCGCCATCGGGAAATAGAGGTTGACCGTCGTCGTCATGTCGGCGGTCAGGATGCCGATGTCGACACCGACGTACCGGGGATAGAGGAAAAACAGGTACCACGGCATGACCAGCATCGCGAGAAAGACCCCGACGACGAGGCGCGTGATCGTCGACTCCTGGTGTCGCGTCTCGGCGTCACCGTCCCGGAATCGTGCCGTGTACCCGTATCCACTCAGTTTCTCGGGGAGATGCGCCCTCTCGACGTGATCGGGATCGTACCTGACGCGTGCGGTGTCCGTCGCGTAACTCGCTTCGACCGACGCGATCCCCTCGGTGGACTCGCCCCGGAGCGAGAGAAACGACTCGCAGGTCGTACAGTGCATCCCGTCGATCGCGAGAAAGGCCTCCGCGAGGTCGTCCGCGTCCGCTCTATCACGGCTGGACTCGCCCGCACGCTCGCGGATCTCCGCGCGGACATCCGACCCGCTGCCCTGGACGTCCGACTCATCGAGGCTGCGCGTTACCTCCAGACAGCCCTGACAGCAAAACGTCCCCTCGACGTCTGCCCCGGTGATGGGAGCGGATGGTGTGGGGAGACCACACAGCGAACACTGTTCTGTCATCTGCTGGGAACGCACTCACCCCGAGCCTGGCTGGATTCCATTGTGCGCCTCTTGGACACTCGCTCGCTAAAACGTTCGGCCGAACACTATCGTCTGCGCCTCGCACCACGACGGACGGGAGAAAAATATTGGGATTTTGATATCTGTTCCCACTCGGTGGGAACCGGCTATGTCCTTATGTGCGTGCTCTCCCAATTATACGACGACGATGGACGTGACATCTGATGTCGACAGACGGATGGTATTGCGCGGTATCGGAGCGGTCGCGGTTGCCGGCGCCATCGCCGGTTGTGGCGGTGGCGGCGGTGGCGATGGCGGCGGTAGCGACGGTGGGTCCGACGGCAGCGACGGCGGTGACGGCGGCGGTGGCGTGCCGAGCGAAGTCGAGGAGTACCTCTCGGAGACCGACAACTTCGACGGCTCGCTCGAGGACGCAACCGGGCAGGGCGAGGTGACGGTCCAGGTCGGAACCGAGGCCAACGGCGGTAACTTCGGGTACAGTCCCGCGGCCGTCCGGGTCGATAGCGGGACCACAGTCGTCTGGGAGTGGACGGGCCAAGGTGGCTCGCACAACGTCGTCGATGAAGACGGTTCTTTCGAGAGCGAACTCACCGACGAAGAAGGGTTCACGTTCGAGCACACCTTCGACGAGAGCGGTACGTTCCTGTACTTCTGTACGCCGCACAAGGCCGTCGGAATGAAGGGCGCCGTCGTCGTCGAGTGAGCGGGAGACCAAATCGATACGGACGGCCCTCCCCGTTCCGCTGTGAACTCACTGTCCCGAGTCGGAGACTGACTGCTCCGTGCTCACGAGACAGAGTAGGATCCAAGGCTTCGTTTCTGCGCATTCTGGTATACGGATTCGTGTTCGTTGCGCTGGTCCTCAAGCGTCGGTGTGACCGTGGCCGGTTCTGGCACAGTCAGTGGACGTGGTGGTAGAAGTAGAACCGTCCGTCGTCTTGGTCGACTGCCCAGTCGATTCGGGATCGATCACCGTCGTTGTTGCTCCCGGTTTGCAGCGAAAGCACGTCGTCGGGGCGATGCCAGTTTCCGTCAGTGTCACGAAGCCATCGCCACTGCGTGAGGATCTGACCCTTGTAGGTGCGGGGGAGGTCGTTTTGCTCGTCGTACTGGATCTCGGTCATCGTGTCGAACTCCACGAAGTGATCCTCCTGCCCGACATCTGTCGATCCAGTCTTCGTCCAGTTATCGTCTGGATCGTTGTGCCACACATCGATGACTCCCTCATCATCGATGGTGATGCGTCCCTCTTGCCAGTGTGGCCCCGTTCGCAGGTCCACGGGGTTTCTCCCCTGGAGGTAGGCGCTGGTGATGCGGTAATCCCCGTCACCAGCGTCGGTCAACATCTGAGCGCCTTTCTCGTCGAAGTGATCCGACGACAGGTATGCGTGGACGGGGATGAGTAGGTTTGCGTCATCACCTTCCGGGAAGTGGAACACGCGGTGGCCGTAGACAATCTGGTTGATAGGGCTGTCCGTCTGAAACGTACAGGTTGCCCAGTCTTTTGTCATTGTGTCGTGTTACATTGTGGAGGTGTGTGTTCTCCTGCTCAGTTATCTGTTAACATTGACCACGACGGGTATTTAAATCTCGGGTAATCGAACCAGACAGACTGACCATCACTGAGTGGCATCGACAGACACGAGCGGGGGCACTTCGGCAAACGCACTCCACTGTCGTGGCAAGTATTGGCTTCACCGGCCGGTGAACGCCGTTGTGACAAGGGAGAATAGCAGAGCCAACCCTACGCCGTCTGTCCAATTGTTCCCACATCCCGACGGGGATGGACTCGCCGGGATTTGAACCCGGGGCCTCTCCCATGCCAAGGGAGTGATCTACCGCTGATCTACGAGCCCGCGGACAAGCGTGGGTACTTTTCGGGTTCGTTTAAACCCATCGGACCGGTCTGGC
>JAHENO010000071.1 GCA_018609945.1 Haloarculaceae archaeon
ACGAGCTTGTGGTTGCCACACCGGCTACAGGGCGGGGCGTGTTTGGTGTGGTTGCGGCCACACTCGGTGCAGACCCAGACCGTCGTCGACTCGGGGCCCTCCTCCTCTTCCTCCGAGAGGTCGGTCTGCCGGACGACCGCCTTCTCGAAGCTGCCGTGCCCGCAGTTGTCACACGGGGGGTCGTCCTCCTCGTGGGGTTTGCCACACCACTCGCACCGCCATTCCATCGTCGGCGGGTAGCCGCCGTGTCACGAAAAGGCTGGCGTCTCCGTCCTGTGGAGTCGGTTTCCTCCCTCAGCGGTACCGGCGGTGGAGCAGGTAGCCCCCGGCGACGGCCAGCAGCGGCGGGACGGCGCCGGCGGCCGGCGGCAACCCGTAGAGCGTCCCGACGATCGCCGCGAGCGCCGCCGGGGGGTCGCCGCGGAGTTCCGGCGGCGTCGTCGGCAGCAATCCGACGTACAGCGACGCGAGGAAGAGGTAGCCGGCGACCGCGAGCGCGCGGTCGTACGCGACCGTCGAGCCGGCCCGGCGGTGGCGGCGGGCGACGAGTATCACCGGCGCCATCAGGGGGAACACGACCAGAAACCCGATGAGGATCACGAACGAGCGGGCGAAGGTGAAGGTGCCGCCTCCTCCTCCCGAGGTGGTGGCGACGACGCCGACCACCGCCAGGGCAAACAGCGCCGCGACCAGCGCCGTCACGAGCCCGCCCACGACGACGTAACTCCGGAAGAGCCGCGACCCACTCTGCCGGAAGGCATAGGGATAGGTGCCGAGCACGCCCCCGTAGTCGTCCCCGGCGGTCCCGTCGCCACCGGTGGTTCCGACCGTGCCGTCGTCGCTCATCGTCGGGGATTGGGATGGTTCGAGGAAAAGCGGCGCGGTCCCGGACGCCAGACCTAACACCCCACCCGCCGACCCCTGGCGTATGCGCGTAGACATCGGCAACGCGCTGGCGTCCGTGGCCGATCCGGGCGTCGGCGGGGACGCACTCGACCGGCTGGACGACCGGGTTGCGCGGGCACACGACCGCATCGCGGCGGGCATGGCCGACGGGGAGTTCGGGTACGCGGCGCTGGATCTGCCCGAGCGGACCGACGCCGCGGCCATCGAATCCGCGGTCGCGCCGCTCGCGGACAGCGAGGCGGTCCTGACGGTGGGCATCGGCGGGAGCGCGCTGGGCGCGGCCACCGTCTCGACCGCGCTGGGGCCGGGCGAGGCCGACCACTACGTCCTCGACAACGTCGATCCCCGGGACGTGGCGGCGACCATCGAGGCGCTGCCACTCTCGGAGACGGCAGTCAACGTCGTCTCCCGCTCGGGGACCACCGCCGAGACGCTCGCGAACTTCCTGGTGGTGCGCGAGGCCATGGCGGACGCGGGCGTCGACTGGACCGACCGGACCGTCGTGACCACCGGCGAGTCGGGGCCGCTCCGGGAACTCGTGGCCGACCACGGCCTCCCCGCACTGACGGTTCCGGCGGGCGTTCCCGGGCGCTTCTCGGCGCTGTCGGCGGTCGGACTCGTTCCCGCAGCGATACAGGGCCACGACATCGAGGCGGTACTGGCGGGCGCCCGGGAGGCGAGGGACGGGCTCGCGGGCTCACTCTCGGCGTGTCCGGCCTACGCCTACGGCGCCGTGGCGTACGCGCTCGACGCCCGCGGCGCCGCGGTCAACGCGGTGATGCCCTACGCCGAGCGCCTGGAGCCGTTCGCGGAGTGGTTCGCACAGCTGTGGGCCGAGAGTCTCGGGAAGGACGGCCTCGGGCAGACGCCCGCCCGCGCCCTGGGCGCGACCGACCAGCACTCACAGCTCCAACTGTACCGGGCCGGCCCGCGCGACAAGCTCGTGACGCTCGTCCGGCCACGGGAGCGACCGGCGCGGCCGATCCCGGAGACGGACATCCCCGACCTCGCGTACCTCGGCGGGACCGACCTCGGGGAGCTACTCGACGCGGAGTTCGAGGCCACGGAGGCGAGCCTCGCCGCCGCGGGCCGGCCCAACGTCCGCGTCGAGATCGACCGTGTCGGTCCCCGTGGCGTGGGCGATTTGCTCTACAGCATGGAGGCCGCCTGCGTCCTGGCGGGGGAACTCTACGGCGTCGAGACGTTCACACAGCCCGCCGTCGAGTGGGGCAAGCGGGCCGCGCGCGGACTGCTCGGCGGCGGCGACTTCCCGGAGGCCGAGGCCGTCGCCGAGAAGGAACGCCTGGTCGTCGAATAGACCGTCTCTGTCCGGCTGGCGCACGCAACCGGTGGTCTGAAAGGCGTTCGGGCCAAAGCGAACGTGATGGCATCGGACACGCAGCCGGGTGGCGTTCCGCCGACTGGACCGCCCGACGCGGACCCGCCGCTGTACAAGTTCGGCTCCAGGGACGAGCGCGTCCGGAGTCTCGTCCACTCGGTCGGCCTCGTGCTCGCGGCGTTCGTCGCTGGCATCGCGCTGGCCGTCGTCGGACTCCGGCTCCTCTCCCAGCTGGGATTCGTCCCCCAGGGCACAGACACCCTTCCGCCGCTGGCGTCGGCGGTCGCGGCGGGCCTGCAGTTTATCGGGTTTCTGATCGTGGGGGTGTGGTATCTCCGCTGGCAGGGGCCGGTCGACCTCTTCGAGGTCCGCCTGCCGTCGCTCCGCGAGATCGGGTGGGCCATCGGCGGCCTCGTCGCGCTGTTCGTCCTGCTGAACATCGTCAGCGTCGTCATCGAGACGCTCGGGGTCGAGACCGCGGAGAACGCCGCCATCACCCAGGGACGGGAGAACCCCACCCTCTTTCTGTACCTCATCGTCGTGACCATCCTGCTGACGGCACCGGCCGAGGAACTGCTCTTCCGGGGGCTCGTCCAGGGACTGTTCCGCCAGGCCTACGGCGTGATCCCCGGTATCGTCGTGGCGTCGACCCTCTTTGGCGTCGTCCACTGGGTCGCGCTCACCGGGGCAGGGAGTCGACTCACCTACATCGCCGTCGCCGGCGCGCTGGGGATCGTCCTCGGTGCGGTCTACGAGAAGACCGAGAACCTCGCGGTGCCCATCCTCATCCACGGCGTCTACAACGCGATCCTCTTTTCTGTTGCTTACCTCGCCGCGACCGGACGGATCGACGTCCCCATGTAGCCCGGCACGGTTCGGAACCATCTGACAGCTGTCTGACAAGATGTTAAGTTTGCTCCCGGTCGTCCTTTCCGTATGCCGACTCGGTTTACTGTCGTCTGTGACGACGACGTCGCCAGCCAGGTCGAGGGCCTGGCCCGGCAGTACGACCTCACCGAGGAGGAAGTCATCCGCCAGCTCGTCGAACTCGGCCTCGACGCGACCGACGACAAGGCGACGCCGTAGGAATCCCCACCCCACCCCACTCGACTGTCAGGCGGGGTTCTTCCGCGAGAGTTCGCTCCCGCAGACCGGACACCGGTCGTGGTGGTCGTCGAACTCCCGGCCACACCCCTGGCACTGGAACGTCCAGGCCCGTTGCTCCGCGATGCCGTCGCGGTCGATGACCTCGACGGGGACGTCGAGTTTCTCGGCGACGTTCTGCATCGCGTAGTCGTCTGTGACGAGCAGCCCGTCCAGCTCGAAGGCCGCGGCGACCAGCCGGATGTCCGTCCGGGAGAGCTCCTCGAAGTCGCCGGTCTCGCGGGCCGCCCGCTCGATGCGTTCGACCGTCTCGCTGTCGGGGATGTGGAGGTGCATCCCCGAGCCCTCCATCGCGTCGAAGCGGTAGGCGCTCTCGTCTTCGAGTTCCTCCCGGACCAGTGGGATGGTCGCGATGCGCTCGTCCGTGTGGTAGTCGTTGATGAAGGCCGAGGAATCGAGGACGTGCATACCGCTACCGTTCGATGATCATGTGGTCTTTGACTGCCCGGACGCGTCCGACCGGGATGCGCAGGCGCCCCGCCGAGTCGGTCTCGAAGTCCGTCTGGACGCCGCGGTCCTCGTTCGGTTCGACCAGCAGGTCCTGGAGACGGCCCGAGTCCAGTTCCATCGTGATGTTGTACAGCATGCCGAGTTCGGCGCCGTCGGAGCCCATCACGGCCTTGCCCGAGAGATTTTCTGCGAGTATCTCTGCCATGCGCCGGTCTACCGACCGAGCGCACATAAACGCCACGGGGCATCTGACGGACCGCCGACGCCGTCCCGCCACGCTGTCCCGCCACGCCGGGCATGTGGGGCCGGGACTGGCGTGTCGGGCCGGTCAGTCTTCGTGCAGGTGGCAGGCCGCGCGCTCGCCCGTCGGGGGCGTGGTCTCGCAGACGCTCTCGTAGCGGTCCCGGAGCAGTTCGACCCCCTCGGCCTCGCGACCCTCGGCGATTGCCACGAGCGCGTCCCGGACGTACGCCGCGTGGTCGGCCGGCAATTCCCGGCCCACCGTGCGGTCGTACAGCTGTTCGGCCACCGCCTCCGGGTCCGCCGGCTCCGCGTCCGTCCCGAGTTCGGTCCGGACCTGTTCGAGGGGGAGGGTCCCGTTCTCGGCGCGCCCGCGCAGGTCCATCACCGCACGGAACGCCGGCTGTGAGAGGTCACAGGTCTCCGGCGGGATGACGTCGGGACACCGCGTGCGAAACCGGCAGCCAGAGGGTGGGTCACGCGGCGAGGGAACGTCCCCGGACAGCGGCTCGACCTCGCGGTCGCGCTCCGTCGTGTCCACCCGGGGGACACTCTCCAGCAGCGCCCGCGTGTACGGGTGGCGGGGGTTCTCGAAGAGGTCCCCTGCGGGCGCCACCTCCACGAGTTCGCCGAGGTACATCACCGCGACCCGGTCGCAGATGTGCCGGATGACGCTCAGGTCGTGGCTGATGAACAGGTATGTCAGCCCCATCTCCGCCTGGAGGTCCGCGAGCAGGTTCAGGATCTGTGCCTGGACGCTGACGTCCAGGGCGCTGGTGGGCTCGTCGAGCACGACGAACTCCGGTTCCAGGACGAGCGCGCGGGCGATGGCGACGCGCTGGCGCTGCCCGCCGGAGAACTCGTGGGGATAGCGGTCGAACTGGTCGGCCGACAGCCCCACCCGCTCGAGCAACTCCCGGACGCGCTCGCGGCGCTCGGCCGGCGTCCCCACGTCGTGGACGTCCAGTGGCTGTTTGACCGTCGCCCCGACGGTCTTCCGCGGGTCGAGGCTCGAAAAGGGGTCCTGGAAGACGACGGCGGCCTCGCGGCGAAACTCCGCGAGGTCCCCACCGGAGAGTTCGTAGACGGACTCCCCGCGAAACCGGACGTCCCCGTCGGTGGGCTCTTCGAGCGCCAGGACCGTCTTGCCGGCCGTCGACTTCCCGCAACCGGACTCCCCGACCAGTCCCAGCGTCTC
>JAHENO010000072.1 GCA_018609945.1 Haloarculaceae archaeon
CGAGAACCTCGACGAACTCCACGAGGGCAGCGTCATCATCTACGACGGGGAGCGCACGACGATGCAGGACGTCGAAATTCCGGAGGGGATGGTCGGTCTGAACGTCCCGCTCAAGCGCCTCGCCGAGGAGGCCGGCGGCGCAATCATGCGCAACGTCGTCGCGCTGGGTGCGGCCTGCGAGGTCGCGGACTTTCCGATCGAGAACCTGGACGAGTCACTCCAGAAGCGGTTCGGCGACAAGGGGACGGCCATCGTCGAGAACAACAAGAAGGCTGCCCGCGCCGGCCAGGAGTACGTTGCCGGGGAGTTCGACCGGGAGTTCGACTACGAACTCGAAACGACCGACGCGGACTACGTCCTGCTGAACGGGGACGAGGCCATCGGGATGGGTGCTATCGCCGCCGGGTGCCGGTTCTACGCCGGCTATCCGATCACGCCGGCGACGGACGTGATGGAGTATCTGACAGGGCGCATCGACCGCTACGGCGGGACGGTCGTCCAGGCCGAGGACGAACTCTCCGCGATCAATCTCGCGCTCGGGGCCGCCCGCGCGGGTGCCCGTTCGATGACCGCCACGTCGGGGCCGGGCATCGACCTCATGACAGAGACGTTCGGCCTCGTGGCCACCTCCGAGACGCCGCTCGTCATCTGTGACGTCATGCGCTCTGGGCCTTCGACGGGAATGCCCACCAAGCAGGAACAGGGCGACCTCGACATGCTGCTGTACGGCGGCCACGGCGAGATTCCGCGGTTCGTCCTCGGGCCCACGACGGTTTCGGAGTGTTTCTGGAAGACCGTCGAGGCGTTCAACCTCGCCGAGAAGTACCAGACCCCCGTCTTCCTGGTCTCGGATCTGGCGCTCGCGGTCACCGAGCAGACGTTCCCGCCCGAAGCCTTCGACATGGACGATGTCGAGATCGAGCGCGGGAAGGTCGTCGACGAGGACGAGATCGACGCCTGGCTCGACGAGCAGGGTCGCTTCCAGCCCCACTTTCCCACCGCGGACGGCGTGAGTCCCCGCGCCTTCCCGGGCACGGCCGACGGCGCCCACATGACCACGGGGCTGGAACACGACGGACTCGGCCGGCGCACCGAGGACGAGGAGATCCGCGTCGAACAGGTCGACAAGCGCAACCGCAAGGTCGAGACCGCCCGCGAGCAGGAGGAGTGGGACTACCGCGAGTTCGGCGACCCCGAGGCCGACACGCTGGTCGTCTCGTGGGGCTCGAACGAGGGCGCGATCCGAGAGAGTATGGAATTCCTCGAGGAGGAGGGGATCGACGTCCGGTTCATCTCGGTCCCGTACCTGTTCCCGCGACCGGACCTCACCGAGGAAATCGGGGCCGCCCAGACGACCATCGTCGTCGAGTGCAACGCGACGGGCCAGTTCGCGGACGTGATCGAACACGACGTCCTGGAGCGCCTCGAGCGGGTGAACAAGTACACCGGCGTCCGGTTCAAGGCGGACGAACTGGCCGCCGAGATCGAACAGGCTATCGCGGCCCCACGGGAGGCAACACAATGAGTTCCAACGTTCGATTCGTCGATTTCAAGTCAGACAAGCAACCGACCTGGTGTCCCGGCTGTGGCGACTTCGGGACGATGAACGGCATGATGAAAGCCCTCGCCGAGACCGGCAACGACCCCGACAACACGTTCGTGGTCGCGGGCATCGGCTGTTCCGGGAAGATCGGGACCTACATGCACAGTTACGCCTTGCACGGCGTCCACGGGCGTGCGCTGCCGGTCGGCATCGGCGTAAAACTCGCGAACCCCGACCTGGAGGTGATGGTCGCGGGGGGCGACGGCGACGGCTACTCCATCGGTGCGGGTCACTTCGTCCACGCCGTCCGCCGGAACGTGGATATGTCCTACGTCGTGATGGACAACCGCATCTACGGGCTCACCAAGGGGCAGTTCTCGCCCACGTCCCGGGAGGACTTCGAGACCTCGACCTCCCCGGACGGCACCCAGATGTCCCCCGTCAACCCCCTCGCGCTCGCGCTCGCCGCGGGCGCGACGTTCATCGCACAGTCGTTCTCCTCGGATTCACAGCGCCACACCGAGATCGTCAAGCAGGCTATCGAACACGACGGCTTTGGCTTCGTCAACGTCTACTCGCCCTGCGTGACGTTCAACGACGTCGACACCTACGACTACTGGCGCGACTCCATCGTCGACCTGGGCGAGACCGACCACGACCCCACCGACCGCGACGCGGCCCGGGAGCGCATCCTCTCGGGCGACCGCGAACTGCTCGGGGTCATCTACCAGGACGAGGGCTCGGTCTCGTTCGGGGAGCGGATGGGGCTGGGCGCGAACATGGCCGACATCCCCGAAGGTGCCCCCGAGGACGCGACGGACCTGGTCCGCGAGTTCTACTGAGGCGGCACGCTTCGGTTGCGATCCATCCGCGACTGAGCCCTGCTCAGAATTCCTCGGCGACCGGCAGCTGGACCACGAAGACGGCGCCCTCGGAGTCGTTGTCTTCGACCCAGACCTCGCCGCCGTAGCCCTCGACGGACGGGGAGACGCTGGCTCTCGCGAGGTCCTTGTCGTTGTGCTCGACGGCATTCTGGAGGAGATTGGGGAACGCCGAGTCGAGCATCTCGTTGGCCACGACTGACGTGCGCGGAGTGATTCCTCGACCTCGATCGCGGCCCCCGGGAATGCCGACCTGACGTTTTCCAGGGCCCGTTCGAGGGCGGGTGCCAGCGACGTATACTGGTCGTCGAGATCGGTCTGGAGCATACGGACGCCAGGATTCGGGCACTCTTTGTCAGTTCGACTGCGTGCGCCGCGCTCTCCCGGACAGTCTCGAGGTATCCCCTGGCTTCCTCGTCGACGTGCTCTTCGACGAGCTCTGCGTACGCAGTGACGAGCTGGAGATCGATGCGGATGTCGTGGCGGACCATCTGGTTGCGCGTCAAGAGATTGTCACGCTGCTTCATCAGGCGCTGTTCGTATTCCTTGCGCTCTGTGATTTCCTCGATCGTCCCGACGTGATAGGTGGTGCCGTCAGTCAACCGGTGGTCGAACCGGATGGGTACGTGAGGGATCACCCAGGGCTGGTCGCTCCCGGAGAGCGATGCGGACTGCGACCAACCGGTGTCGGGCCAGCGCAACTACGGTTCCTGGGAGAGCGGGTCGAGTCCGACCGCCAGATGCGCCACCGGTAGCGGCGCCGAGAGTCCCGCCGCCTCGGCCAGCACTGAAACGGCCAGCGACCGGGCGACCCCACTATCCAGCGTCGGCGTCTCCCCCGGGTTCCCGGACTCGACGCTCTGGCTGGCGTCCGTCGCGGGCACCTCGGTGCCGAGGGCGCGTTCGATGTCCCCGACGGTCTCTGGCGGATCCGCAGCGAGTGCGTCGCGCTTTCTGACCAGCCAGAAGTACGTCTCCATGGCCGTGGCCAGGTACTGTCGTGCAACGGTCTCCGGATCCTCGACCGACCTGATTGTCGAGAGGTAGCGGGTTCCGCTGAACGCGTCGATGTCGACGTTCTCGCGGACCCACTCCTCGATCCCCTCTCGATCGGCGTCGGTCGCCAAGGCCTCCCGTGCCGCCTCACAGTGCTCCCGTTCCTCGGCGGCGGTCCGGTGGAAGATGTCGCCGACGACGACCGCGTCGGCGCCCGCGTCGAGAACAGCCCGGGCGTCCTCCCGGTTGTCCAGTCCGCCGCCGTACCAGACGCGGGACCACTCGACACCCTCGTCGATGGCGTCGAGGATATCGACCGCCTCGCTCCCACCGAACCTGCCCGAATACTCGAGATAGACGACTTCGCTCTCCAGGTGGTGTTCGGCCGCCATCGCGTGTTGTTTGGCCTCCCGTGGCGAGAGCCGGTCGGCTTCCGTGACCCCTGCTTCGCGGGCGGCCGCGCTGTCGACGTTCATGATGATGTACGCCTCGAAGACGGCCGCGTCGAACAGCCACGAGATCAGAAAGTTCGAGAGGCGGTCCTCGACCGTGCCGCCGAGCGGAACGGGGAGTTTCTCCCGGATAATCTCCGGTGCCATCTCCTCGCGGCCGTATTCGAGGCTCTTTCCGAGCGCGCCGACGATGGCATTGGTGTCGCCGTTGAGCACCTCGGGCACCGCCATGAACTCGGCCCTGTCGTGGATGGCTTCCGTGACGTGGGTGGCCTCGCTGGGCTCGTGGAACGCCGTGACCGGCGCCGTGTCCAGCAGGTCGAACGTCTCCAGGGTGTTCTGTTCCGTGACGTTCCGTGACCCCCCGACCGAGACGGCGCTGGTGTGGCCGAGATACAGCGGATACATCAGCGGCAGTCGCTTGCCGCCCTCCGGGTCGACCTTCGTGATGTGGTCCCACTCCCGGGGAATCGGGTTCGTGTCCGCCAGCAACAACGTCCGACCGCCGATGGAGACGGCTGTGGCGAGCGTGTCCAGCCGCCGGGCGATGGCGTCGATATCCGGCATGGTCGCACTGTTCCGCTCCCGATTTAAAAAGCGTATCCAATTGCCTGCCGCCCTGGCCAAGGGTCACGCTCTCCCGCGGCCAGGTTCGACCTCGTTTAGAGGAGCAGGGCTGCTCGCCCGAGGACGAACGCCGCTGCAGCGAGGAACATGCCGTACTTGATGTGGTTCTGGCCGGCTGTGGGGTCCCCGAAACTCTCGTAACAGGCATACAGCATGATGGCGTCGGCCGGCACGACGAGTGCCAGGTAGGCGATGTCGAAGGTTCCCAGGAGGTACGGGAGCGGACTGGCGAGGATGGCCACGCCCAGGACGGCAACCCCGACCCAGAGCGCGGGACGTTCACCGACGACGATGGGCAGTGTTCGCAGTCCCTCCTCGCGGTCGCCGACGATGTCCTCGACGTCCTTGATGACCTCCCGCGTGAACGTCGAAGCGGCGGCCAGAAACGCGAGCACGATTCCCGCTTCGAGGCGACCGACTGCAGCGGCCCCGAACAGGAACGTCGACCCCCCGAGGTACGCCACGACCGCGTTACCGAAACCGGGTAGCCCCTTGAAGACCTCCGTGTAGGCGAGCAGGGCCACGAGGTTGATTCCGGCGATTGCGACGGCCGCGAGCGGCAGCGTCACTGCGAGTGCGACCGCCGCGACGAACAGCACCACGGAGAATACGAGCGCGCCGCGTGGC
>JAHENO010000073.1 GCA_018609945.1 Haloarculaceae archaeon
GCGCCAGCCCTGTGACGGCTGCGGGACGTCGGTGTCGATCGCCGGCGGCATCGCCAACCTCTGGACGCTCGAGAAGGAGACGACCGGAGGGATCGAGCTCGAACTGGCAGACGGAACGGAGCATTTCCTGTGTTTCGCGTGCATCGGCCGTCTCCCCGACGACCGCGAGGTGACCGCCGAGGACGTCGCCGACCTCTAGAACAGCGCGGCGGCGCCGTATGCGATCGACGACCCCACCATCAACAGCACGAAGATGATCGCGATGATCTGCTGTCGGTCCATACCTGGGTGTACGCAGGCGGACAATTAGGCCTTTGGGCTCATAATGACTGCTGTAGTTCATTGCCGGATCGACCGCACGACGTCGTGCGGTCGACCTGGAAAATAGCTACAGCAGTCATTATCAGTGGACGCGCGCGTCGACGACGACGTGTCCGACGCCCTCGCTGTAGCCTTTCACCCGCCGGGTATCCAGCACGTCGACCTCCCGGTCAGCCTCGGCGGCCGCGTCGACGAGGCGACCGACCGGCCGGTCGGGAACCAGTTCCTCCGGGGTCGCCTCGTGCAGGTGGACGACGCCGCCGGCCTCGAGTGCGGGCAGGACCCACGGCAGGTACTCGTGGGCCTCGTAGTAGCCCATCACGGCACGGTCGAAGCCGCCCTCGTGGGCCGCGAGAACGTCCCGGCAGTCCGCCCGGTACGGCTCGACGCGGTCGGTGACGCCGTTGCGTGCCGCGTTCTCCAGCAGAAACTCGAAGGCTGCGGGGTTTCGTTCGATGGCGGTCACGCGGGCACCGCTCGTGGCCATCGGGAGCGTGAAGTAGCCGATCCCCGCGAAGACGTCGAGGACGTGCTCACGCCGGTCCTCAGTGCGGACACTCTCGCCCATCCTGGCGCGCTCGGCCTTGTTCCCGGGCGAGAACATCACCTCACCCAGGTCGAGGGCGTACTCGACGCCGTGTTCGCGGTGGACTGTCTCGGTGTCGCCCTCGCCCGCCACGACTGACACGTTGGGCTCGCGGTGTGGGCCGTCGATCCCGCCACGCGCGAGGACCGTGTCGGCGCCACCGTGGAGCGCGAGGAGCGCCTCCCCGACCTCGCCGGGGCGCGGGGCATCGCCCATCTCGACGAGGATGACGCTCCCGACGACTGCCCACGACCCCGGGGCGCTCTCGAGTTCGCTCTCGGTCCAGCCCGCCTCGCGGAGGTGGTCGGCGAGGGTCCGCAGACGGGGCTCGCCGGCCTCGCGTATCACCTCGCGGACGGCCGTCTCGACCGGGTGGTCGGTCACGGGGATGGCGACCGCGTCCCCGCACTCGTAGACCGACCGGTCGTCGTCGTAGACGCCCTCGGCGCGCAACGCGCCGATGGCCGCCTGTGCCCGGGGCTTTTCGACCACAGCGGACAGTCGGTCGGCAGTCATCCGGACTCCTCCCCGTCCGCCGGGAGGACGTGCAGGCCGGCGCGACTCTTCAGGACCGGCACCTCGGTCGCGTCGGGATCGAGATACTGGGGCCGGGCGACCGTCGTGGCCTCGTAGGTCTCCGGATCGAGCACCTGGACGGCGTGCTCGTCCTCGACGGCCACGAGGGTCGTCTGCTGTGCGTCCTCGCGGAACCCCAGCCTGCGAGCGTCGGGCGCGTCGTCTCCGAGGGGGGCCCGGTAGGCCTCGCCCGAGCGCACCCGGGTTCCCCTGAGGGTGTCGCGGACGCTCTCGACGAGCACCGGCCCGTCACCGTCGTCCGGGTCGATGACCTCGCCCGGCCGGTAGGGCGGCAGACGGACGGCGTAGGTCACCCGGTACACCTCGTTGCCGTCGCCGTCCTCGGTGACGAGCGTCTCCGATTCCGAGACCGTTCCCCCGAGTTCCCTGACGATTCCGCGGGCGACCCGCTGGCCGAGTTTGGTCGTCGAGAGTTTGATGTCCAGCCCCTCCTCGCGCTCGGTGACTTCCGAGACGAAGGCGTCGCGGTCGCCGTCGGCTTCGAGGTCCGCGACGAGGTCGCGTGCGATGGCCTCCGCGCGGCGACGTTCCGTCTCGACGGGCCGGCGGTCGCGGGCGCGCACCTGCACCACGGCCGCGTAGGCGCCGCCCGCAACCCGGCCACACCGGTCGCAGGTACCGCGGCCGATCTTCACCGGCACGGTCACCTCCTCGGTGACCGGCGTCCCCCGCAATACCCCCGAGAACGTACAGTGCATCCGGACGGTGGTCTCGTCGACCTGCTCGGGGGCGACCTGCCAGGAGACGCCCGTCGCGTCGACGTGGACGCCCAGCGCCTCGGTGACCTCCTCGATCGCGACGTCGGTGTAATCCTCGGCACCGACGTCCACCCAGCGGTTGCCCCGCTGGATCGCCCCGCACTGGCGACAGACACACACCTCGACGCGGTCCGGGGCGTCGACCAGGTCGTAGGCCGCGAGGTAGCACTCGTCACAGAGCCCGCTATCGGGCCCCCCGGGACTCGGGAGCGACCCGGAGCGCTCGATCGGGTCCCCACAGCGCGGACAGAACTCCCCGGACCTGCTCATCGGTGCGGGGTAGACCACTCAGGCTTTTAAGCGGCACGCTACTCGTCCCGGGCGGTGGACTCATACTCCGGGCCATCCAACCGGTGGTATGGCGATCCGGGCGGTGGTGTTCGACCTCGATTACACGCTCGCGGTTCCCGAGCGTGACAGGCAGACCCTGCTCGACGAGGCGACGGCAGCCGCCGGGGTCAGGCCAATCGACCGACAGGAGTACCTCGACGCCCACAGCGCCGACCTCGCCAGCGAGACGCGGGCCCCGATCTTCGACGCGCTCGTCGAGGACGGCGATCCAGTGGAACTCGCCAGCGCGTACCGCCGTGCAGTCGAGGACGCACTCGTGCCGATCGAGGGCGCGGAGACGCTCATCAGCGACCTTCGCGAGTCCTACCGGGTGGGGCTGTTGACCGATGGCCCCACCCGCGCACAGTGGGGCAAACTGGAGACGCTGGGCTGGACGGACAGTTTCGACGCCGTCGTGGTCACTGGCGCGTTGCAGGCCGGGAAGCCGGACCCGCGGGCCTTCGAGGCGATTCTCGACGCGCTCGGCGTCGCACCCGGTGAGACGGTCCTGGTCGGCGACCACCCCGAGGCGGACGTCCGCGGCGCGGCCGCGGTCGGTATGGTCGCCGTCCAGGTCCTGGATGGCCGCCACGGGTGCGTCCCGGAGGCCGACGCCGCCGTCGACCGCGAGCGTCTCGGGGAGGGACTGCGGGATCTCCTGCTCCGGCAGGCGTCGTTGCCTGACGGACGAGAGGGCACGGATACTGGTCACAGCTATCGAACCGACACACGCCACTACTATACGTTCGGGACCGGACGTTGCACGTGCATGTCAGACGAAACCGTCCACGAGTCGCGCCGAACCCGAAGCAGGCGAGCGATCGCCTCGTATCTGCGCCGCGTCGCAGACGCGCTCGGCCGCGGCAAGCCAGTCCCCGCCGACGAGGAACAGACCGTCACTGTCGACCCCCCTGCGGAATCGGAGCTGGAGATCGAACTCGAACAGGCGGACGAGCACGTCTCGCTCGAAATCGAGATGGAGTGGGACGGCGACGAGGACGACATCGACACCGACGCGGCGGCGTCCAAGGCAACTTTCGAACGCTACGAGGATTCGGCCGGCGAGTGGCGCTGGCGGTTGCGCCACCGGAACGGCAATATCATCGCCGACGGCAGCGAGGGGTATGCCTCCCGACAGAAGGCCACGCAGGGCATCGAGAGCGTGAAGACGAACGCGCCCGGGGCATACGTCGTCGACCAGTCCCGGGACGAGGAGGCACCCGAGACCGGCGGGAGCAAGGCAACCTTCGAGATTTTCGAGGATTCGGCCGGCAACTGGCGCTGGCGGCTCGTCCACGACAACGGGAACATCATCGCCGACGGCGGCCAGGGCTACTCCTCGAAACAGAAGTGCAAGCAGGGCCTCGAGAGCGTCCGGAAGAACGCGGCCGGCGCGCCCGTTGAGGACGCGGACTGATCAGTTCTTCCCCTCGTCGAGAGCGGTCCGAACGACGTCGACGGCCCGCTTGACCGCGACGCCGTCCTCGACGCGGATGCGAACTCCGTCCCCGGTCGTCTCGACAGGCACAGACGTGTCCGCGGGAAGCGCAGTTGCGTCCATCGACAGCGCAATCTCCACGCAGTCGGGGTATAGCCAGACGGTTCCGATCCGGCGATTCTGGTAGTCGAGGGCGTAGGCCGCAGTCCCTCCGGCTGCGGGCGACGCGTCCGATCTGGCGTCGACCACCGTCAGGTCGGTCAGCGGGCCGGTCCCAAGGCCCGTGAACTCGGAGGCGAGCAGTTGTGCGACGCGTCGCGGTTCGGTGGTGCGGTCCTCGACCATCAGACGTCCTCCCGGGCGCGGTCGGCGAGGTCACCGACATCGACGCCCTGCCGGCGGGCATACAGCAGGGCAGCGGCTTCGACCGTGAGGTCCAGGTCGGCCTGCAGGCGGTTGATCGAGGCCACGGCGGCCTGCTTGTCGACGCCGGCGTCGACGAGCGCGTCGAGCGCGCGCTCGAAGGTCGACCGCCGGTGGAGGACCGACTCCGCGGGCGCGAAGCCCTCGGGGATGTCGACGCTCGCCGGGTCGAAGGCGGCGACGACGTCGTCGTCGGCCCGGTCGAGCAACCCCTCGCCGGTCGCGACGTCGACGAGGCGAGTCGCCTGGTCGGGCGAGAACCAGTCGCGGTCGAGCGACAGCGCGACGACGAACTCGCTTTCGCTCATGCGTTCGACGCCGCGCTGGCGGAACGGTGCGGCCACTGCCCGGCGGAGACTCATCGTCACAGTATCGGGTGTCGAGGTGGTGTAAATCTGTCGAGGGCCGCCCGCGGGGCTTCGAGAGGTTCAAGTGCGCGGTCCCACTTCGGACTCGTATGAAGTACCAGGGTCCCTCGACGCGCAAGCGCACCGGCGGCCGGCGGCGCCCGGCCAGCGACAAGAAGAAACACCAGCTCGGCTCGGAGCCGACCGAGACGCAGGTCGGAGACGCGCGCCTGAAGGCAATCGACGCGCGCGGCAACACCACGAAGGTGCGGGCCATCACGACTGAGACGGCGAGCGTGGCCGTCGGCGACGAGGTCGTCGGTGCCACCATCGAGAACGTCGCGGAGAACCCCTCGAACCCCAACTACGCGCGGCGGAACATCATCACCAAGGGTGCGATCATCGAGACGAGCGAGGGCCGGGCACGGGTCACCTCGCGGCCCGGACAGGATGGCCAGGTCAACGCCGTCTCACTAGAGTAACCGAGGGCGGTCGACCCTCTTACCGTCGCTTCCGGGACTGTCCCGGCTCCGCTCCGCGATAATGACGTCGAGTGCCTCGTCTACTCTGTTCTCGGCGTACAACCGTTCGACGCGCTGGGTCCCCTCCGGCGAGAGGAAGCCACGTTGGAGGAACTCCTCGACGAGTTCGCGGGCCTGACGCTCGTACTCGATGTCAGACAGGCGGGCCATCCGGGTGGACAGAGGCGCGGGAGAGGCTAAAAAGCACACCTCAGTTCAGACAGTTCAGATCGTTCAGGCCCGTTCATACGGCTGCTGCCGGGGTGTTCGACGGAGGGACGCGACCGAATAGGTGGATGCGACGGCGGTTACGGGTGGGGTGCGGCCTTCTGGAGGGCACTTTCGGCGATGTTGCCGCCGTAGTCCGCGGTCCGCGACAGCGAGTCGGTGACGAGGCCAAGCACCTGCGCGAGTTGCGGGTCGAACTCCCGTATCTCGTCGTCGACTGCGCGGACCTCGTCGTCGACGGCTCTGATCTGTCCGCGCGCCTCGTTTGCCATCTCGACTGCCCGGTCGGAGTCCTCCTCGAGGAGCGCGTCCATCGCCATCTCCGGGACCTCACTGGCCTGTGCTTCGAGTGCCTGGAGGGAGTCGACTGCCCGTTCGGGGATGTCGTCGATCTCCAGCGAGAGGTCTGCGATCTTCGTGGCGTGGTCGGCGATCCGCTCCAGCTGGCGGGCGCTGGACTGGAAATCGAAGACGGTCTCGCGGGGGAACCCGATCTCGTTTGCCGCCGTCGGATTGCGGAGGACGGTCCGGAACACCCGCGAAACCATGTACCACAGGCGGTCGACGTCGTCGTCGCGCTCCTTGACGTCCTGGGCGAGTTCCGGGTCGTTGGTGACCAGCGCCTCCACCGCGTCCTCGAGCATCGTCAGCGAGACCAGTCGCATCCGGGTGATGGCGTTGTGGACCGACAGCTCCGAGGAGTCCAGCAGGTCCTGCAGGACGACCCGCTCGGAAGTCTCCTCGATGACCTCCAGACCGACAAGCCCCTGGGTCGCCTCCCGGATGATCCGCCGCTGGCCCGCGGACATACGCGTCGACTCCAGGACGATAACGTCGAATCCGCTCACGTACATCGTCATCACCGCCCGCGTGAGTTCGTGGTCGGTGTCCATTCCCGTGATGTCGAGTTCCCCCTCGACCCTCTCGGCGTCGCTCTTGGGCGACAGCAGGAGGAGATCATCCTCCGAGTGAAACTCCACGATGCTCCCCGCGCTGACGTCGTTGTCCGTCGCCCACCCCTTCGGGAGTGAGACGGTGTAGGTCGATCCGCCCGTCACCTGCACCTTTCGTGTCTCCATACGTGACCGTATGCGTCTGCCCCTATAATAAATTTCTTCAATTCTATATACTGACGGACAAATAGATGTATATCTGTAGAATCCGGACTTTCGGCATTCGAACGCCGAAAGTTCAGGCCAAAATCGAGGGAACGATGACGGATGGTGAGAGTCCGGAACCGACATTGTGGGCCAAAATCTGCAAGACGTGACGAGTATGTCGGGCATGATAACCCAATGTTATTACTTTTCACAATAATGGTATATATTAATTGTAGGCGTTATTTATATCTCAAAACACGTGCCCTCTCGCGCCGCACCGGGAGAGTTTTGTCACAACCGCGTGCAATCTCCGACATGGCCCAGGAACAGGCCGAGGCCGCCGGCCCGCTGGATGCCTTCCGGCAGTTTTTCGCACTCGAACGGGACGTTCTGGTGCTCTCGCTCTCGATGTTCGCGTTCAGCCTCGGCTTCCAGATGACCAGCCGCTTCCTGCCCGAATACCTGGTCGCGCTGGGTGCCTCCGGCTTCGTCGTCGGCCTCTTTGGCACCGTGGGCAACGTCATCGGCGCGGTCTATCCCTACCCCGGTGGTGCGATCTCGGACCGCATCGGCTCGCGCTACGCGCTGACGGTGTTCGCTCTCGTCTCGACCCTCGGGTTCGGGGTCTGGCTGGTCGCACCCGACCTCGGTGTCATCACCGTGGCCGGGCTGACGATCCAGCCGTGGGTCTGGATCTTCGTCGGTCTCCTGCTCGCCCAGGCCTGGAAATCCTTCGGTCTCGGTGCCACCTTCGCCGTGGTCAAGCAGGCCACCGAGCCCTCGCGGCTGGCCGCCGGCTTCGCCAGCACCGAGACGTTCCGGCGGACGGCCTTCCTGATCGGGCCCGTCCTGGCTGCCGTCCTCATCGACCTGCACCCCCAGTTCACCGTGAGTTTCCGGTACGTGCTTGCGGTCGCGGTGATTTTCGGCGCGCTCGGGACCGTCGCCCAGCACCTCCTCTACGACGCCAGCGAGGACACCATCGGCGACACCTTCGCGGGAGTCGACCAGATCCGCCGGGACCTCCGGGAGATGCCCGACCCCCTCCGGCCCCTGCTCGTCGGTGACACGCTCGTGCGCTTTGCCAACGGGATGGTCTACGTCTTCTTCGTGCTCGTCGTCACCCGGATTCTGGCGGTGGGTCTCGATACGACCATCGCGCTGGGCGGTGTCGCCTACGACGTGAGTCTCTCGCCCCAGGCCTTCTTCGGGTACTTGCTTGGCGTGGAGATGCTGGTCGCACTGCTCGTGATGGCACCCGCGGCGAAGGCCGCAGAGTATGTCGGCCTCAAGCCAGTCGTCGCCGTCGGCTTTGCGGTCTATGCGATCTTTCCGGTGGTCCTGATAAACGCGCCCGCGAATGCGGGGGCGCTGGTGGCCGTGTTCGCCTTCTCCGGACTGCGTTTCGCCGGCCTGCCATCTCACAAGGCCCTCATCGTCGGGCCTGCCGAAGCCGGTGCGGGCGGGCGCGTAACGGGAACCTACTATCTGCTGCGTAACACCGTCGTCATCCCCAGCGCGGCCCTCGGGGGGTAC
>JAHENO010000074.1 GCA_018609945.1 Haloarculaceae archaeon
AGACACCCACATGGAGCGGCTTCAGGAGTCGGTCAAGACGGCACCGATCATCGACAAGGACGGCTACTCCTACCTGATCCACCCGGTCAGCAACTGCGTGCCGGCACTCGATCCGGAACTGCTCCGGGAGATCGTCGTCCGCATCATCCGGAAAGCCGAACTCGAGAACGTCGACAAGATCGTCACGCCGGAGGCGATGGGCATCCACCTCTCGACGGCCGTCTCGCTGATGACCGACATTCCCCTCGTGGTCATCCGCAAGCGGGAGTACGGCCTCGAGGGGGAGGTTTCGCTGGCCAAATCGACGGGCTACTCCGAGAGCGAGATGTACATCAACGACGTCTCGGCGGGCGACCGGATCCTCGTGCTGGACGACCTCATCTCCACGGGCGGGACGATGCGCGCCATCGTCCAGGCGCTCGACGGGATCGGCTGTGACATCGTCGACATCGTCATCGCCATCCGGAAAGTGGGCGGCGAGGATCCCCTGGCGGGTATCGACCACCCCGTCAAGACGCTCATCGACATCGAGGTCGCCGACGGCGAAGTGACCATCATCAACCCGACCGGCGTCGACGGGGACACCGGCGGCACCTGACGGCCGTTCAGCCGCGAAGTGCCTCGACGGGTGGCTCCCACGCGGCGCGGTAGGCGGGATAGAGCCCCCCAACCAGGGCGACGAGCACGCCGAACGCGAACGCGCCCAGCGGGACGACCACGTTTCCCGGCTGGAGCACGGCCCACAGCGGGAGGTCAGTCTGTGTCGCAGTCACGACGACGGCCGCCGTCCCCAGGAGGGCGCCGACGGCGCCGCCGACGACGCCCAGCAGCGACGCCTCGACGAGCAGCACCCGGAGGACCTGCGAGCGGTGGATGCCCACGGCGCGCAAGACGCCGATCTCGCCCCGGCGTTCCGAGACGGTCATCAGCATCACGTTGAAGATGCTGACACAGGCGACGACCAGCGAGACGCCGGCGATCGCGAGCAGGAACCCGTTCAGCAGGCCGAAAAACTCCGAGATCTGGTCCACCACGCTCCGGAGCGAGAAGACGCTGACCCGCTGTTGGCGGCCGTTGAGACGGCTCTCGACCTCGTCTGCGACTGCGCGGGCGTCGGCCGCCGAGTCGGCGCGCACGACGACCTGCGAGAAGCCCGGCGCGGCGAACTCCTCCGAGGGAAGGACGACGGCGGAGTCGGGCTGGAGCGGGGAGATGCTCTCGATCTCGGGCAGGAGGGCGACGACGCGGTACTCGTTGCCCTCGACGCGGACCGTGCTCCCGCGCCGGAGCGAGAGTTCCGCCGCGACCTCCGCGCCGACGATGGCTCCCTGCCGGTGGTAGGCGGGGACGGAGCCGTCACCCTCGCCGAACAGCGCCTGCGGGCGGTCCGTCCCGTACACCTGCGCGACCGTCCGCCCGCCGTTCGCGGTCACCGTCCCGCCGGTCACCTTCAGCGGCACGACCGTGCCCCGGCCGTCCGCGGACCGCTGGATGGCCGCGAGGTCGCGCGTCTCGAGGGTCTCCGCGCCGCTCTCCTCGGCCGGGCTGACGATGACCTGGTTGCCCAGCCCGCCCAGTTCCTCCGTCGCGGCGAGGCTCAGGGCGTTGCCCAGTAGCCCGAGCGTGACGACGGCGAACACCCCGATGACGATGCCAAGCGCCGCCAGCCCGGCGCGCACCCGCTGGCGTGAGAGGTTCCGCACCGCCAGGGTCAGCGCCGGGAACCGCTCGTCCGTGCTACGCACCGCCGACCACTCCGTCGACGAGCCTGACCGTCCGGTCGGTGTACTCGGTGACCAGGTCGTCGTGCGTGACGGCGACGACGCCGACACCCCCGTCGCTTATCCCGCGGATCTCGTCCAGAATCCGGGTTCCCGTCCCGCGGTCGAGGTTGCCCGTCGGCTCGTCGGCGAGCAAGACGGCCGGCTCGTTGACGAGCGCACGGGCCAGGGCGACCCGCTGTTTTTGCCCCCCGGAGAGTTCGTCCGGGGTGTGGGAGAGCCGGTCGCCCAGCCCGACCCGCTCGAGGAGGTCCCGCGCCCGGCCGGTGGCGTCCCCGGGCAGAAACGCCGTCGGGAGGCGGACGTTCTCGACGGCGGTCAGCGTCGGCAGGAGGTGAAAGTCCTGGAAGACGAACCCGATCGACTCCCGGCGGGCGTCCGTCCGCTCGGACGGTGAGAGCCCGGCTACCGGGCGCCCCCGGAGTTCGACGCTGCCGCTGGTCGGCTCGTCCAGCAACCCCAAAACGTTGAGCATCGTGCTCTTGCCGCTCCCGCTCGGACCGACGACGGCGACGACCTCGCCTCGCTGGACTGCGAAGTCGACGTCCTCGAGGGCAGTGACCGACCCGCCACCGCTCTCGTAGCGCTTCGTGACCCCCTCGAGTCGGAGCTGTGTCGACTCTGCCTCGCGTTTCTGGTTTGGCGTCATCCCTGTCGGAACCGGTTTGCGAACAGGGCTATCCCGCCGACGACCACCACCCCGAGCAACACTGCCGGGAGGACCATCGACTGCGAGCCCGTGTCTTCCCCGCCTGTCGACGCGTTCTCGAGCGGGGCCTGTACCGTCTCCGTGCGGCGCTCCTCGCCGGCTGTGTACGTGACCTGGAGCGTCACCGCCGTCGCGTTCTCCGCGTCGGCCCGCGCGGTGAGGTCGAAGGGGGCGAACTCGCTGGCGCCGACGGTCCCGACGAAGTAGGTCCGCTGCGGGTATACCGGGTCGACGTGCTCGGTGGGCTGGACGGAGACGACGGCGCTCGTCACCTCGCCGTCGCCGGTGTTCGCGAGGTTGCCGCCGAGGCTGACCGACCCCTCGTCGTCGACGGTCACGTCCAGTCCCGTCACGGCCACGGCACCCTGGGCCCTCGAGTAATTGTACACGAGCACGCTCTCGGAGCGCCCCTCCGGCGTGTCGTAGCTCGCGACGAACCGGAGACCGTCGACCCCCCGGACCCGCGAGAGGTCGACCGTCGCCGTGGCCGACTCCCCGCTTTCGAGTGCGTCCGCGACGGCGAACCGCCCGACCGACGCGAGGACCGCGCCGTCCCCGGTCCGACCGGTCAGGACCACGTCCTCGACGGGTGCGTTCCCGAAGTTGGTCACCGTCACGTCGACGCCATCGGCGTTCTCCTCGTCGTCCTCGGTCTGGGCCTGGAGCGCGCTCCCACCCCCGACGAGGCCGCCGAGCCCGTCAGGGACCTGCTGGGAACTGTCCGACGTTGCCGGCTCGGCTCGCACGCCGACGTCGATCGACAGCGCCGACACGTCGACCCTGCGGGCGTGTGTCGCGGTTCGCTCTGCCCCGGTCGGGTCAGTGTAGGTCACCTCGACGGCCACCTCGGCCGCACCCGGCCGTGGTCCCCGGGCACTCAGGTTCACCGTCTGGGTACCGCCGGAGACGAGTACCGGTAACGTCTGCCGGTCCTGGCCGCCGCTCCCGGGGTTGGTCAGCCGGATCTCGATGTCCCGGAGCGGTGCAGTGGTCGGGTTCGCCACCTCGACGCCGACCTCGCTTTCTGCACCCGCCACCAGCCGGTCGGTGTCGAACTCGAGTTGCGGGGCGCCGACCTCGACACCGACTGTCAGCGGCCGGGTTGCCCTCGTCATCTCGCCGTCCTCGTCGGTGCCGACGACGATCAGTTCGAGGTCGTGGACCCCCGGCTCCTCGACGGTGACTGTCACCGGGACCGAGAGCGTCTCGCCCGGCGAGAGCGTCCCCAGGTCCGTCGCCTCGCCGAGCGTCTCCTCGCCCTCCGTGCGGACGACCCGGACGGAATCCAGCGAGAGCGACGTGTTACTCCCCGCCGAGAGCCGGGCCGTCGTCGAGACCGTTATCGGCGCGCCGGCTGCTGGCGTGTCCGGCGACACCGTCGCGTCCGTCAGCGTGAGTCTGGCGTCGGCTGCCGTGGCCGGGTGGACGGCGACCAGTGGCCCACCGCCCACGAGGAGGACTACCACCAGGGCAGCGACGCGTACGCGGGACCGTCCCATTCGCCACCGTTTGGGCTCGGACGGACAAGTATGTTCCCCGGCGGAGTCGCGGGCCCGGTCGGTCACTCGACGTCGGGGGCGTTCTCGTCGGTCCGTCCGGGGAGCTCTAGTTCGATCTCGAGTTCGGGTTCCCTGACGCCGTCGAAATCGACCTCCAGGTGGACGGGTTCGCCGAATGCGAAGGGCAGTTCCCACTCGTCCTCGACGATGGTCAGCTCATCGCTGTCGCGGAGCTGCTCGCCCACCTCGATCAGGAACTGTCCTGCCTCGCTGGCGTCGAGGCGGTACTCCTGTTCGAACTCCCGCCCCGTTCGGATGACCGTCCGCTCCTCTTGGGGTTCGGCGCTGCTCTCGTCGGGTTCGGCGCTCTCCTCGTCGGGTTCGGCGCTCTCCTCGTCGGGTTCGGCGCTCTCCTCAGCCGGTTCGGCGCTGGACTCCATATCTTCCATCGTTCTCATCCCGACTACGGTTTCGGGGGGCCTAAAACGAAACGGCTTCGGTCGGGACAGCGAATCCGCTACCGGTCGAGCCGTGCGACGAACCGCAACCGGCGGTAGTCGGCCGTCCACGTCCCCGATTCGGGGTCGTACAGATCCGGTCGCAATCGGTCCTCCACGTCCGCCAGGACGGCCTCCCGTTCGTCCGGCGATAGCTCCGCGAGCAGGCTGTCCCCGAACATTCCCAGCCACTCCCGGAGGCCGTCCTCGCCTCCCTCCAGGTCGGTCGGCCGGTCGAACAGGCGTGCGTAAGTCACCTCGAACCCGTGTTCCTCTAGGAGCGTCGCGTGCTCGCCAACCGTCGGGAAGTACCAGGGCGGGTGGGCCTCGTGGTCCCGCCGGGCGCAGGCCTCGACGACCGCCTCGACGATCCGCTCGACGTTTCCGGTTCCCCCCAGCTCCGCGACGTACCGTCCCCCTGAGCGGAGCAGGTCGGCGACCCGTTCGGTGACGGCCTCCTGGTCGGTCACCCAGTGGAGCGCGGCGTTCGAGAAGACGGCGTCGAAGGGTTCGCGAGCGGAAAATTCGCGGGCGTCGGCCTGCACGAAGGTCAGGTCGGGGTACTCGGCGCGTGCCTCGGCGACCATCTCGGCCGAGCGGTCGAGCCCCACGACGACTCCGGCCTCGCCGACTGCGCCGGCGATGTCCGCGGTGAGGTGGCCCGTCCCGCAGCCGAGGTCGAGGATCCGCTCGCCGGGTGCGGGATCGAGCAGGTCGACGACGCCGGCGCCGTACTCGTAGACGAAGTCGTGACTGCCGTCGTAGTCGTTGGGGTCCCACTCGTTGTGCCTCGTGTCGCCGTTTGCCATATCCTCGGCTTCGAACGCCGGCG
>JAHENO010000075.1 GCA_018609945.1 Haloarculaceae archaeon
GCGGGGCGTGTCGGGCGTCACGACCGCTACCCGTTCGGCGGCCCCGACCGCGGCCACGGCCTGGTTGGCCGCCAGCGGCGGCGTGTCGACGATGACGGCGTCGTGGGCGAGCGCCGCCGCGGCGATCTGTTTCTCGAAGCGTTCGGCGGCCCCGGCGGTCTTGGCCCGGGCGAGGCGCTCGAACGGTGCCCGCGCCGGCGCGAGGGCGAGCCGGCCCGGCGCGTCGACGGGACAGTCGTACAGCGCCGCCTCCAGCCGGGCCTCGCCGGTCGCCAGCGCGGTCACGTCCGCGTCGATCCGTTCCGGCACGTAGTCCGCGAGTCCCTGGGTCGCGAACGCCGCGTCGAGGACCGCGACCTCCCACCCCGCACGCGCGAGCGTCGCGCCACACTCCACCGCGAGCCGCGTCGTTCCCGCGCCGCCGGCCGCGCCGACGAGCGCGAGCGTCCGTGTGCCCATACCGGGGCTGGTCTCCCTCCCGTCAAAAATCTAGGTGTCGAGCGGGGAGATTAAGTGCGCGTTCGGCCTTGCTATCCCATGCCAAACGTCAACCGGTACGGCGGGGAGTCGTTCCGGGTCGCGGCAGTCCAGGCGTCCCCGGAGTACATGGACCGCGAGGCGACCGTCGAGAAGACCTGCCGGCTCGTCCGCGAGGCGGCCGACGAGGGTGCCGCAGTCGTCGGGTTCCCCGAGACGTTCATCCCGGGATACCCCTACTGGAACTGGGTGAACGCGCCCATCGACGGCTACGACTGGTACGAGCGGTACCGGCGGGAGGCCGTCGACGTCCCCGGACCGGCGGTCGACCAGCTCGCCTCGGTCGCCGACGAGACCGACACGACGGTCGTCGTTGGCGTCACCGAGCGCGATCCGAACACCGTCGGGACGCTGTACAACACCAACCTCGTCGTCGGCCACGAGGGAGACCTGCTGGGCAAACACCGCAAACTCGTCCCCACACACGCCGAGAAGCTCTCCTGGGGCCGCGGCGACGGCTCCTCGGTGCGCGTCTACGAGACGCCACACGGCAACCTCGGGACGCTGGCCTGCGGGGAGAACACCAACCCACTGGCGCGGTACGCGCTGCTGGCACAGGGCGAACAGGTCCACGTCGCCAACTATCCCGCCTTCCACTTCGACCAGGAGTACGACATCGCCCGCGCGACCCGCATCCGGTCGCTGGCCCACGCCTTCGAGGGGAAACTGTTCAACGTCGTCTCGACGGAGTACTTCGACGACTCCTTCTTCGAGGTCTGCGAGACCGACCGCGCACGGGAACTGCTCGGCGGCGAGAACCAGGGCTATTTCACGGCTATCGTCGGGCCACAGGGCGAGATACGTGCCGGCCCACTGGGCGACGAGGAGGGCATCGTCTACGCCGACGTCTCCCTGGACGAGACCGTCGAGCCGAAACTGATGCACGACGTCGTCGGGCAGTACAACCGCTTCGACGTCTTCGAGTTCGGCATCAACCGCGACGAACTCCGCCCCTACGCCGAGCGGGGCCGGCGCGGAGCTGGGGGTGACGGCGAGCGCGAGCGGTCGGTGGACGGCGACGGTCCGGATCGGATGCCCGGCCACCGGCCGGTGGAGTGACGACGCGGGCGGAAGCCACCGCTTCCAGAGTGACGACGCGGGCGGACGTCCACCGCGTCGTTACTGCTCAGTGCGGATGGCGTCGGCGAGGTCCGCCATTTCCTCCTCGGAGAGGTCCTCGGTGGTGGCGAACAGCGAGTGGACCGCGCCGGCGCCGTCGCCCGCGAAGCGGGGGATGACGTGACAGTGGGTGTGGGGAATCTCCTGGCCCGCCTCCTCGCCGTTGTTGAACGCGACGGTCGAGGCGGGCGCGTCGACGGCCGCCTCCACGGCCGGCACGACGTCGCTGATCGCCCGGAAGAGGCCGGCCGCCGCCTCGTCGGGGAGGTCGCCGACGCGTTCGTGGTGGTCCCGCGGGACGACGACCGTGTGCCCCCGCGCGAGGGGGTTCACGTCGAGGAACGCGTAGGCCGTCTCCGACTCGTAGACCGTGTGACTGGGCACGTCGCCGGCGACGATCCCACAGAAGAGACAGTCGTCCATGGGTGCCCTACCGGCCGAGACGTTCCCGGCTGATGGAGACGCCGGCCGGCGTGATGATGAGCTGGTCGTCGTCCTTCTGGACGATGTCCCCGCCCACCTCGCGGGCGACCTGCTTGAGTTCGTCGGTGATGTGTTCCATCGTCCGATCCTGGGTGGTGTGGCGGGTGATGTCCGCGATGACGATGTCGCCATCGTAGACCGCGTCCTTGATCTCGATGACGTCGTTCTTCTCGCCGATGTTCGCGATGCGGACCTGCATGTCGGCCTGGACGTCGTCGACCTGCAGGTCGCCAGCGGTGAGTTCGACGTAGTCCTCGGTGGCGCGGGTACCCCCGGACTCGCCGAAGATCTTGCTCATAAGTCCCATACAGAGCCAGCCGTTCGCTGCCCGCTTATGCTTTACGTCAGACGCACCGCTGACAGGTGGAGACGGCCCCCAGTCAGACCGTCAGCTCGAAGAGGTCGTCCCCGACGTGGTGGATCGACTCGACGACGCGACCCTGGTCGCCGACCATGTCGGGACCGTCGGTCAACGCACGGCCGACCGCGAGGAACTTCCCGTGGGTCTCCTCGTTGACGACGACCAGGTCGCCCTCCTCGATGTCGGGGTCGGCCTCGACGACGCCCGGGCGCATCACGTCGGCGCCGTCGGAGACGAACTCGATGGCGCCGGCGTCGACCGTGACGACGCGCCGCTCGGGGGAGAGGGCGTTAGCCCCCCGGACCGTGACGAACGGCTCGCCGTCGAGATAGAGAACCAGCGGCTCGCCGTCGGCGAGGACGACCTCCCAGTCGCCGCCCTCCAGTTCGACCGTCTCGAAGGAGTCCGCCTCGACGCTGACACCGAGCGTCGCGGCGAGGGACTCCCGGATCTCGTCGGCCGCGTCCGACCGGAGGTGATGGCGCGACTTGACGTCCATACCGGAGGGTCAGGCCCGGACAGGATAAACCACTCGTTCGCCAGCGGGGACGCACTACGACGCGGCGCCGAACGCTCGACAGCAGCGCCGGCCCGACGAAAGTTTTCTAACACCCCCCTCCGTAGCCGCTCACATGTGGCAGTCGGGGTCCGAGGGCGTGACCTGCATCGCCTGTGGCGAGGAACTCCCACGGTCACAGGCCCGCGAGTACGACAAGCACGGGGACCGCTGGGAGCGCCGCGACAAGGAGTTCGAGTTCCTCTGCAAGCCCTGTTACCGGGAGTGCTGTCACCAGCCCCGCGACGGACTCGAGGAGACTCTCGTGCGGGCCGACGCCGGCGACGCCGACCGCGAGACGTTCCTCGCGCAGTACCACGACATCGCCGGCGGCGAGGGACCCGAACGCGAGCGCTGACAGACGCGCCGGCGTTCCGGTGTGCTGACAGACGCACGCCTCACCGGGCCGAGTACGACGCGTTTTTCCACGCCGAGAGCCTCCCTCCGACAATGCCGCCCGCCATCGACGCCCAGGGATTGTGCAAGGCCTACGGCGACGTCCAGGCCCTGGACGGGCTCTCCTTTACCGTCGAGGCCGGGGAGTTTTTCGGCCTGCTCGGCCCCAACGGCGCGGGCAAGACCACCTTCATCAACACGCTGGTCGGCCTCGCGCGCCTCGATTCGGGCCACGCGTCGGTGTTCGGCCACGACGTCCGGCGCGAGTACCGCCGGGTCCGGGACCGGATCGGCCTGGCCCCACAGGAGTACAACGTCGACCGCTTCTTTCCGATCCGCGAGGTGCTCGAACACAAGGCGGGCTACCACGGCTTCGGGCCGGCCGAGGCCCGCGAGCGCGCCGACGAGGCGCTCCGGACGGTCGGCATCTACGAGAAGCGGGACACCCGCTTCGACTGGCTCTCGGGCGGGATGAAACGCCGGTTCATGCTCGCCCGGGCGCTCGTCTCGGACCCCGACCTGCTCATCCTCGACGAACCCACCGCCGGCGTGGACGTCCAGTTGCGCCACGACCTCTGGGACGTCATCGAGGAGATGAACCGCGCCGGCACCACCATCCTCCTGACCACACACTACATCGAAGAGGCCGAACGGCTCTGTGACCGCGTCGCCATCGTCGACGAGGGCCGGAAAGTCGAGGTCGCCAGCCCCGACGACCTCACCGCCCGCGGGACCGACACCGTCGAGATCGGCCTCGCGAACCCCCCGGCCAGTCCGCCGCGGCTCGACGCCGACGGCGTGCTCGCGGCCCGGGTCGAGGACGGCCGCCTGGTCGTGACCGTCCGCCAGGCCAGTGCCGTCGTCCCGGACCTGCTCCGGGAACTGGACCGGGCCGGCCACGATGTGACCGACCTCGACATCCGCCGGGCCTCCCTCGAAGAGGTGTTCGTCGACATGACCAGGACCGGACGGGCGGTGCAACGATGACGGGCGAGGACACGGCCCCCGATGGCGGAACTGCCACCGTCGGGACGGCGACGGCAAGCAGACTCGACGGACTCGACCTGACGGGGTTCGTGACGCTGTTGCGCCGCGAGGTGTTGCGCTACGTCCGGCGGCCGAGCAACACGTTCGTCCCGCCGATGATCACGAACGTCCTCTACTTCGCGGTCTTCGGGGTCATCCTCGGGGGCCGCATCGACGCCATCGCCGGATTCGACTACATCGTGTTCATCCTCCCCGGACTCGTCGTGCTGGGCAGCGTCTCGAACGCCTTCGAGAACGCCTCCTTTTCCATCTTTCATGGCCGCTGGAACAACTACATCGAGGCCGTCGTCACATCGCCGCTCTCGCATCGCGCGATGGTGCTTGCCTACGTGCTCGCCTCGGCGCTCCGGGGTGTCCTCGTCGGCACTATCATCACCGTCGTCGGCGTCGTCTTCATGTGGACGACCGGCACGACCCTGACCGTCGCCCAGCCGCTGTATCTGGCGGCGTTCATGCTCGTCATCACGCTCCTCTTTGCGGGCTTCGGGGTCGTCGGCGGCCTCTGGGCGCGCGATTTCGACTACCTGACTGTGCTCAACCAGTTCATCATCCGCCCGCTCGTGTTCTTCGGCGGCGTCTTCTACGCGCTCGACATCCTCCCGGAGCCCTACCGGACGCTCTCGCTGCTGAATCCCATGGTCTACATGGTCAACGGCGTCCGCTACGGCTTCCTCTCCTACTCCGACATCGACCCGAACACCGCGCTGGCCGTCCTCTCGGGGCTGACAGTCGCAGTGGTGATCCTCGACGTCTGGCTGTTCCGGCGCGGCTACGGGCTGGTCGAGTGACCGGACTCGACAAGAGGTGAAAATCGCGGCCGCCGGACCCTGCCCGTGCCCGGCGGCCGGTCTGCGAGTCCGTGGCTCGTGTCGTACGGGCACTCCCGTACTCGGTGGCCACCCGACCCGGATACTTGACGCCTCCGGGGTGGCAATCTAGAAGGTAAGCGGGCGAGCGGTTTACGTTTATCGGCCGGGCACTCAGACGTTGTCGGGTGCCTCGGGGTCGTCCTCGACGGAGCGTTTCATCGAGTCGCGGCGGGCCTTGGCGTCGCGGCCGGTCGCGGACTCGAGGAAGTCGTTTTTGACGGTCACGGCGTCCTCGGCGGCGTCGACGTGGCCCTCGGCGATGACCTCCTCGGCCGGGCGTTCCTCGATGTCCAGTGCGAGTTTGTTCTTCTTGCCGCTGTACTCGACGGTGCCGGCGACGACCCGATCGAAGACCGGATTGTCCGGGTCGTCGACGACGTAGAGGTCGCTACCATTGTACTCCTCCCGGCCCGTGACACTCCCGAAGTGGTCCTCGATGAACGACGCCATGTCGTCGACGCGGTCCTCGAGGTGCTCGCCCCGACGCATCTTGTACTCCCGCATGGGCAGGCCTTTGCGAGGGGGCGTCTTACGTTTTTCGAGCGACACCCGCCCCGGCGCTCGATGGAGCGCCCCCGGGGTGCTCGGTATCAGTCCTCGGGGGAATGCTCCAGCGCACCCCGGTGGCACTCCGGACAGAAGTCCCCCTCCCGGAGGGACGACGACTCGACGTCCGTCGTGAACCCACATTCCGGACAGTGGAACTCGCCCTCGGGGACCGACGCCGCCTGGTCGGGCCGCTCGAGGGTGGGCTGCTCGCTCTCGACCGACGGCAGGCCCTCGGTCCCGGTTTCGGTCACGCTCGTCGTGTCGGGAATCCACTCCTCGTCGACCGCCTCCTCCTCCTCGCCATCGTCGGGCCACTCGCCCGGCGCGCGCTGTTCGCTGTCGTCTTCGTCGTCGGAGAGGATCACCGCGTCGTCCTCGCCCTGCAGGTCCGGCGCGGGGACCCCGCCGTCGCCCGTCCCGGCACTGTCAGCGGCCGGCGAGGACGACGAATCGCCCCGACTCTCTGCCTCGTCGACGGGTCCCGTGGACTCGGCCGCGTCCGGATCGGCCGGCGTCGGAGCCTCACTGCCGTCGCCTTCGTCCCCGTCGTCGGTCGTGTCCTCGACGATATCGGAGGGCGTCTCCAGTGTCGTCACTTCCGTGTTCTCCGAGACGACCCGCGTCTCCCCGCACCGCTCGCACGTTTCGGTTTCGGTGATGGTGGTGACGACTTCGCTGCCCCGCTCCTCTCGCTCGCGCGTGACCTCCGCGTCGCCGAAGCGGTGCCCGAACACCGAGCACTTGAGAGTCATTGTCACGACTTCGCTCCCTGTGGCACATAAGCGTACTGCTTGGCGGACCAACCGCGACCGAACCCGTCGGTCGCGCTCGCGGGCGCGGGCGACCGGCGCCGGGACGCTCGCAGGGGCATACTATAATATCACCTCGGCGTTAATCGACAGCACATGCAAGCGAAACAGGAGTACCGCGACCGGGGGCAGACGGAAGTCGCGGTGCTCGACGCGCTCGCCGACCGGGCCGAGGACGGGATGACGGTCTTCGAACTCCGGTCGGAGGTCGACGTCGACATCGACCGCCTCGAGGAAGCTCTCGCCGACCTGAAGGCCGACGACCTCATCGACGTCGAGAACAACGGCAACCGGACGGTCATCCTCCCCGACGAGGACGTGGTCGGGACTGCCGACCCCGGCGAGGACACGGGATGGTTCGAGCAACTCCGCCGCCGGTTGCCCTTCTAGGGTCGGCGGCGACGGAGCGCTCCGAGTGCCGCGACCACTGCGAGCAGCGCGACCAGCGGCCACCGACGACCGCGACCACTCCGAGCACGACCACGGGAGCGGAAAATCAGTCCGCGCCGGCCGACGCCGCCGCAGCACAGTTGTTCGGCCCGAGTTCGAGTTCGAACGCCTCGTCCGGGTCGGCGGCCGCCCGGCCCAGGTTGACGGCGACGATGCGGTCGGCGTTGGCGGGCTGGGGCGCCTCGGTGGCGGCCACCCGCGAGACGAACGCCTCTGCCGACTCCCCGAAGGCGTCCAGCCGGTCCCGGACCGTTCCCAGGGACGCGGTGTAGGTGCCGTCGGCGGCCGGCGCGGTCGCGGGTTCGTAGTGACCCGGCGCGAGCGCTGTCGCGTCGTCGAACCGGCCGATCCGGTCGGTCAGCGTCGCGTGCAACTCGCGGGCGAGCGCCGCGGGCTCGGGACCGTCCTGCAGGTCCGGCCGGGCGACGCCGTCGAGGAACAGCGAGTCCCCCGACAGGAGGACGCCGCCGACGTGGAAGCCGAACATACCCGTCGTGTGGCCGGGGAGGGCGACTGCCTCCAGCGTCGCCTCGCCGACCCGGACGGTGTCGCCGTCGGCGAGCGTCCCGGTCTCGAAGGCGACACCGCGCTCCGTGGCCGGGTCCGGGAGGTACCGCGGTGCGTCGGCCGCCCCGGAGAGGTCGCGCAGGCCGCTGACGTGGTCGGCGTGGATATGCGTATCCAGGACGGCAACGATATCCAGGTCGCGCTCGGCGGCGTCTGCGAGGTAGCGGTCGGTAAAGGCCCGGAGTGGGTCGACGACCGCTGCCTCGCCGGCCGAGGCGACCATGTAGCCCAGGCAGCCACTCGACGGGCGGCGATACTGGACGACTGTGGGGTCCTCGCGGACGGTGGCGGCCTCGTAGACGCGGGCCCAGCCGCGCATCCCGTCCGCGAGGTTCCGGGCCTCGACGCCCGCCTCGGAGAGGAGGCCGGCGACGTAGGCGCTGGCCTCGCCGCGGCCACAGACCGCGATGACGGGTCCCTCGCCCGCGATGTCGGCGGCCGCCGAGGCGACGCTGTCCGTGGCGTCGGCCTGGAGCCACTTCATGTAGGGAACGAGCGTACTCGTCACCGAGGGGCCGTCGATCTGCCAGGTCTCGAACTCGTCGCGGTTGCGCACGTCCAGCAGCCGCACGGGCTCGCGCCTGGCGAGTTTCGCAGCCAGTTCCGCCGGCTCGACCGACTCGACCGGCACGTCCGGGTCCGGGTACTCTTGCATGTCCCCACCTACGCGGCCGCGGCGAATAAACCCCGCTGACCCGCGGGCGGGACTGTCGTGCAAGCGTGGCAGACGGGGCGGGTGCGGCCGAGCGCGCCGGGAGGATTAACACAGGTGCGTCCATACGGGCGGGCATGGACGAGCAGACGTTCACCGACGACATCCGCGGGGGCAAGCGGACGGAACTCGACCGGCTGCGATCGGACAAGGCGCTGCTGGCAGTCACGGGAGCGGACCTCTCGGCGGGAACGGTCCTCGAGACGGTCGCACTCTCGCTGGATGGGTTGCAGGCGACGCTGGCGGAGTGGGCCGAGGAGACGACGGCCGACCCCGCCCGGGACGCCTTCGCCGACGCTGCGGCGTCCCTGAGAGCGGACTGCGAGCGGGTCGGGGCGGAACTCGACGGTGAGCCTGCCGGCGACCCCCCGGAACCGATCCCGACCGTCCGGACCTTCGAGGGGCCGGTCGAGCGGGTCGCGGCCGCGTTCGTCGGCCACGGGCTGGTCTTCGACGGTATCCTCCTCCAGGCGGTGAGTTTCTTCGTCAACGAGGCCGAGCGGGGACGGGCGGACCTGGTGCGGGAACTCCGCTCGACGACCGACGACCGCGTCGACGACGGCGCAGCCACGCTCGGGACGCTGTGTGCCGGCGAGGAGGACTGGGACGACGCCAGAACGGCCGCGAGCGCAGTCATCGACGCCGCCTACGACGAGTACGTCGAGACGCTCTCGGGGATGGGCATCGACCCCAAGCCTGTCTGCTGATAATGACTGCTGTAGCTATTTTCCGGGTCGGCCGCACGACGTCCTGCGGTCGATCCGGCAATGAACTACAGCAGTCATTATGAGTCCAGCGTCAGACCCGCGGACAGTCGAACTCGTCGCGGATCGTGTCCGCGAGCAGGCCCTCCCGGTCGAGGGCCAGGTACACGACGACGAAGGGCTCCTCGGCCGGCCGGATGACGAACACCTCGTGGGGCGGCTCGGCACCCCCCTCGCCGAGTTTCTCGATCATCGGCTCGAGCGTCCGGCGGCCGTCGCGGAACTGGGCGAAGACGTCGGTCCCGCCGCCCTGCTTTGCGATCGTGTACAGCGCGCCGTTGGGCTCGCCGTCGGTCGTGTAGGTGGTCGTCGAGGCGATGGCAGCGCGCTCGCGCTGTCCCGCCTCGAACGTCTCGCGGGCCTTCTCGAAGACGTGGTCGGCGCCGTCGACGAACGCGAACAGCGTCCGCGTGGCGACCGAGAGATCCGTCACCGCCGGCGGTCCCTCGGGTGGCCACGCGAGCGTCGCGTCGACGAGGTTGCCGGGTTCGAGCCCCGCGACCGTCGCGGCCAGCGGGTCCGCGTAGCCGTCGGTCCGGACGGTGACCGGATCCTCGGACCACCGCTCGAGGAGGACCAGTCCCTCGCTGTCCGGCGGTCCAGGGAGCACGCGGTAGGTTCCCGTCTCGGTCGCGGGCATGTCCGGAACGAGGCACGGGAGGCCTATATGCTCGCGGATCCGCCCGCCGCGGTGGCACGCCGGATACACGCACGCGATGGCCCTAAGGCGGGCGCCGTCGAACCGCCGCCCGTGACAGATTCAGACCGCGATCCCCTGCTCTACCCGAACGCGGGGGCGGACGACGGGACGCCGGCGGGCCCGTCCCGACGGGGTCTCCTCGCGGGGACCGCCGCGGTCGGCGCCATCGCGGCGGCTGGCTGCACCGGCAGCGACGGCGGGAACGGGGATCCGGACGACGGCTCGGGTGGGGGCGAAGACGGCGGAGCGCCGACGGTCGTCGTGTTCAACACGGGCGACGGAACGGTCAGCGTCGTCGACGCCGCGGCCCGGGAGGTCGTCGGGGCGGCCGACATCGGCGCGACATCGTCGTTTCCCTCGAACCAGTTCTCGCCGCGACTGGTCGACAGCCCGGACCAGCCCCTGTGGATCAACGTCGACCGCGGTGTGCGGGCGCTCTCGGCCGGCGGACTCGGGGAACTCGCGGACGTCGAGACCGACTCGGGTGCGAACTGGCTCGAACGGACCCCGGACGGGTCCCACGTGGTCGTGAGCGCCCGCGAGCCGACCCACGCCCAGTTCCGTATCGACGCCGACCCCGACTCGGAAACCTTCGGCGAGGTGACCGGCCGCATCGACAGGATCGACGAGGGCGGCCAGGGCGACAACGACGGCCCCGGGCCGTGTGACGTCACCATCCACCCCGAGGGCGAGTACGCGTTCGTGCCGGACCTCTTCGGTGACACGCTGACCGTCCTCGACGTCGAGACCTTCGAGATCGAGACCCAGGTCCCAGTCGAGCAGGTCGGTGACGAACCCGCTCGCCCGTGGATGGCGACGGCCGCCTGGGACGGCGAGAGGGTCCTCGTGGAACACGACGAGGGCGCGACCGGCACCGAGAGTATCTGGGACGTCAGTGACCCGACCACACCCGAAGAGCAGGTGCGTCTGACCGCCGAGGACGGCCTCGGGGAGATCCCGCTGACCAGCGAGATCGGCCCGGATTCGGAGACCGGCTACGTGTTCACCCCCGGCACCGAGGACGTGACGGTCGTCGACCTGTCGGCGGGCGAGGTGACAGACCGGATCGACCTCGGCGGGTCGGCCTTCGTCGGCACCTGGGACCCCGCCCGCGAGTACCTGTACGTCCCCGTCCAGACAGCCGACGAGGTGGCCGTCATCGACCACGGGGCCGGCGAGATTGCCACGCGGCTGGACGTCGGTTCCCAGCCCTACGGCGCGACGGCGGCCACCGTCCGGCCCGACCTCGACGCGAACGCGGCGCTGGCGGCCGCCCTCGCGCGCCTGACCGTCGGCACCCGCGAGTTCGACACGACCTACTGCGTCGGCAACTGCGCCTGTGGCCACACCCTCGAAAGCGGGTGACGTCGGGTCCCCCGACAGCCGGGGATCGTCGAAGAGGCGGACGCCGGAGGTCGGGACGGCGATCGGTATCAGGATTCGACAGTGTCGCCCCGGAGGTGTGTGCGGACCTTCTGGAGGACGTCAGGATCGGCCATGATTGCGAGACTGTCCCCGGGTTCGATGGTGGTCCGCGGGAGGGGGATGGTCATCGTCTCGTGGGCGCGGCCGTGGGCGTAGATGCGGGCGTCGCCCGGGAGGTCGAGTCCCACCACTCGCTCGCCGACCACCGGCGAGCCCTCGGGGATCCGGACGCTGGCGATAGAGAGCGATTCGGTGAGGTCGGCGAGGACGTTGAAGTCACCACCCATGAGCGCGGTCTTGGCGCCGGCCGCGCCCAGCCGCTCGGGGTAGATGATCTCGTCGACGTCGGCGGCGTACTTCTCGTAGAGTTCCTCGCTGACGTCCTCGTCGACCCGGAGGACCGTCCGGCAGTCGTGGGCCTCGCCGACGACACAGACGGAGAAGTTGGTGTTGAGATCGCCCGTGAGACCACCGACGCCGTCGGCCTCGGCAACCCCCGCCTGCTCGAGGACTGCCTCGTTGGCCCCGTCCCCGTGGATCACTGCGTAGCCGTCCTCGCGCGCGCGGTCGACCTTGGCTGCGTCGGCCTCGACGATGATCACTTCGTGACCCTCGTTGCGGAGGATGCGGGCGGTCCGCCTGCCGACGCGCCCGTACCCCACGATGACGAACTTCATACCCGCTCGTACGGCGGCCGGCATAAAAAACGGTGGCCCTGTCGACGACCTCCCGTCGGCGGGCTAGTTGCCGATGCCGGGCGGCCCGTTTCGGTTCTCGGGCAACTCTCCTTCGACCTCGCGACTTCGTCATCGAACTTGTCATGCAATGGCTCTGCTGTGTGGTGACTCGCTGGCCGCCTCTGAAATGAAAGAGCAGGAGGGTCTCCACCACGAAAGGTCGAACAAATCCCGTTTCTACCAGAGTGGGAAAGCGGGTACCATCACGTTACTCTACTTGTCGTCCCCCGTCCATCCCTTTCCGAGTGGGTGAATGCAAACGATACTATCCGATAACCAACGTTATACAATCGTATCTATCCGTAACCAAGACTGAACAATCCTATCTATTCGGAAATAAAATTTAATCGGTATGACATTCTTACTCGAGGTAGTGTTTTATTACAAAAGCAGTTGGACGTCGCACTCGACCGCGGGGCGTCCTGTCGGTGAGACACACAGTGTGAGGATATCGACCGGCAGCCGCGCGAAACCCCGCACGACAGACGACCACGGTCGGAGGGAACCGAGATGACAGAGTACGTCTCGCGTCGGTCGGTGTTGCAGGCCGCGGGTGCTCTCTCCGGGTTCGGTGCTTTGACCGCCCGTTCGGCGGCCTCGGAAGAGCCAGCACCGTTCGTTGTCGGCACCAGTTCACCCGCTGCCGACCGCGCCGCCCGGTCGCAGGCCGCATCCGTGTACCGAGAACTCGACTTCGGCGACATCGGCCGTGCGATTGCCGGGCGGTTCAGTTCCCAGGCGCGTGACTCTCTCCAGGACCGGGACGATGTCCGGTACGTCGAACCCGACGACGAGGTGCTGGCACTCGGAGAGACACTTCCCTGGGGTATCGACCGCGTCGACGCCGACGTGGCCCACGATAACGAGGAGACCGGCGCCGGTGGGGACATCGCCATCATCGATACCGGGATCGACAGCGACCACCCCGACCTGGAGGGCAACCTCGGAGAGGGGTACGCCGTCGAAACCTGTTCCGGATCGAACTGTAATAGCGAGTGGGACGACGACAACGACCACGGAACCCACTGCGCAGGAATCGCCGACGCGGTGAACAATTCAGAGGGCGTAATCGGCGTGAGTACCGAGGCGACGCTGCACGC